>JAYVBR010000482.1:0-5582 GCA_043750395.1 Bacteroidota bacterium
ACTAATTCGGTTACCGAAATTTTTGCCGAAAAAAGAGCTATTGTTGATTATTATAAAATTCAAAACGATAATCTTGAAGCCAACTTGATAGACAATACATTTGTTTCTCAAAAAGCCGATTCGGTAGTTTCGGTAAACACATTCTCATTTGGCGGAAATTTGACCAGAAACAATCTGAATTTTTATCATTTCGGAGAACATATTGTTAGTAATTTAAACGGAATTACAATCATTGGAGAATCGCAACACGTTGATCACTATACACTTGTACAACACGCAACACCCAATTGCGAAAGCCATCAAGATTATAAAGGAATTTTTTCTGATAAATCAGTTGGAGTTTTCAACGGAAAAATTTTCGTAGAAAAAGAAGCTCAAAAAACAAATGCTTTCCAAAAAAGCAATAACATTTTATTGAGCGACAAAGCCACAATAAACGCAAAACCTCAACTAGAAATTTTTGCCGATGATGTAAAATGTTCGCACGGTTGCACGATTGGTCAGTTGGACGAAACGGCTATGTTTTATATGCAACAACGTGGCATTCCTAAAAAAGAAGCAAAAGCATTATTAATGTACGCTTTTTCGAATGCAGTTATAGAAAGTATCAAAATTCCAGAATTGAAACAACGAATCACTAAAATTATTGCAACTAAATTAGGTGTAAAAATCGGATTTGAGTTGTAAGAAATTTATCCTAACAGGTTTTTAAAACCTGTTAGGTATTAAATTATAAGGTTATGTTTTAGAAAGTTGTGGATTTTCATAATTTGGTCACTATTTTGTCATTTCGACGATAGGAGAAATCTTATTAGTTGCTCGATTGATGTGATTTCTCCTATCGTCGAAATGACAAATAGAATTTTTATTTCAATGAAATAAATAGTTTGAAATACCAACATTATTATAAAACACAACCTTTAAATTTAATTTATAAATATTAAAAATTGATTAAAAGTAATGTATTTTTACTTAAAACTTGTAACTCCAAATTTTCTAGCTTCTGCTTTTGCTGCAGGAATTAAAGCTTTAAGATTTGCAATCCGAGTTTCGTTTGAAGGGTGCGTACTCATAATTTCTGCTGGTGCTTGTCCATTTGAATTAGCTGACATTCTTTCCCAAATTAAAACTGCACTTTCTGGATTGTAACCTGCAATTGCCATTAGAGTCAAACCAATTGAGTCAGCTTCGCTTTCGTGATTTCTGCTAAAAGGTAGCATCCCTCCTAGTTGAGTTCCTGTTCCATAAGCTTGCATAATCATATCTTGTGTTTCTTGGCTTTTTCCTCCAACTGCAACACCAACTGCCACACCTCCAAGCTGTTGCAACATACCAGCACTCATTCTTTGTTGTCCGTGATTGGCGAGTGCATGAGCGACTTCGTGCCCCATTACAGCTGCCATTCCAGCATCGTCTTTCATTATTGGTAAAATTCCTGAATAAACAACAATTTTTCCGCCTGGCATGCACCAAGCATTTACTTCTTTACTTTCGACTAATTTATAATCCCATTGGTAATTTTGCAGATATGTTGGATTTCCATTTGCATTCAAATATCTTTCCGCAGCTACTTTAATTTTTGTTCCAATATTTTCGACACGAATAGCATCTTTTGTTCCTGTTATGACTTTATTTTCTGCAAGAAATTGCCCATATTGTGCAAAAGCTGATGGAAAAATTTCGCTATCTGGTACTAAAGCCATTGTTTTTTGTCCTGTAAATGGATTTGTTGCACAAGAAAATGCAATTGCAATTATTCCAAATGATGCTATTAATCTAAATTTTTTCATTTTTAAAGTATTTTAATTCAAAATTAATCAAAATTTTTATTTATTCTCCTATAATATGCAAAGAAGTAAAATGTTTATCGACCAAAAGTATATTATCGCTGTTTACTTGAATTTTATCGAATGCTATTTGCTCGTTATCAACATATATTTTTGCAATTTTGAAAGGCATTCCAACAAAATTAATTTTATAATTTTCATAAGATGTTTCAAATTTTCCTTCGATGTGTTTTTGAATCACTAAATCTTTGTCTTTTCCCGTCAATTTGAATGTCGTCAAGCAAAAACGCCCTTTTTTATAATCATAACCATCTTGTGCATCTTCATAGACAACCGATGTTTCTTTTCCTAATTTGAAATATAAATCCAAAGTTAATTCTGTAATTTCTAACTCACCAACATATTGTTGCACAGGATATTTAGGAATCATTGCACCTTCTTTTACAAAAACAGGAATTTCGTCATAATGAGTATCTACCCAAGTTTCTTTTCCGCCAGAAACATACTCATTTGTCCAGTAATTGTACCAATTGCCACGTGGAATATACATTCTGCGTCCTAACGAATTGGGTTCAAGAATTGGACAAACTAAAATCTGATTTCCATAAATAAATTCGTCTGTTCGATAATGCGTTTGAATGTCTTCTTGGTCATAATAAACAATCGATTTCAACATCGGAATGCCTTCTTCGATGTATTGCCAAAACATTGTATATAAATAAGGTAGCAGTTGGTATCGCAGATTAACAAATTTTCGAGTAATATTAATTACTTCATCGTCAAATGCCCAAGGTTCTTGTTCGCCGTGATCGCCTGAAGAATGCGTTCTGCAAAACGGGTGAAAAACTCCAAGTTGTATCCAACGTGTGTACAATTCGCTAGTTGGTTGTTCTGCAAATCCGCCAATATCGGTTCCTGTAAAACCCATTCCTGACAAGGACATTCGCTGTACTTGAACGTTGGCAATCCATAAATGTTCCCAAGTCGCAATATTGTCACCAGTCCAAGATGATGAATATCTTTGAGCTCCAGAATATGCAGATCGAGTAATTATAAATGGTCGTTTTGGATATGCAAATCGTTTCACTCCGTGGTATGTTGCACGAGCCATTTGTGTTCCATAAATATTATGAGCTTTTCTATGCGAACAAGGATTTCCGTCGTAATCGTGGCGCACATCAAGTGGGAAAGTTTTGGTTGGAACTTCCATAACTGCTGGTTCATTCATATCGTTCCAAACTCCTTTTACTCCAAAATCTTGAATTAATTCTTTAAACAATCCAGCCCACCATTCTCTAACTTCAGGATTGGTATAATCTGGGAAATTGCATTCACCAGGCCAAACTTTTCCTTTCATATAAGGTCCATCGGCACGTTTACAGAAATAATCTTTTTCTAAAGCTTCATTATAAACCCAATAATCTTTATCGATTTTTATTCCTGGATCAATAATTACAACAGTTTTAAAGCCATCGGCTGCCAATTCGGCAACCATTCTTTTTGGATCTGGAAAATATTCTTTGTTCCAAGTGAAACATCTGAAACCTTCCATGTAATCAATATCCAAGTAAATTCCGTCGCAAGGAATTTGCAATTCTCTGAATTTTGCTGCAACTTCTTTGACTTTAGATTCAGGATAATAACTCCATTTACATTGATGATAACCCAGTGCCCAAAGTGGCGGCAATTCTGGTTTTCCTGTCAAATCTGTATAAGTTGTAACAACATCTTGCATTTTTGGTCCATAAATGAAATAATAATTCATTTCGCCACCATCTGCCCAAAAACTGGTTACATTTCGACGTTCGTGACTAAAATCAAAATAGCTTCTGAAAGTGTTATCAAAGAAAATTCCGTAAGTCTTTTTATTGTGCAAACCTATATAAAATGGTACACATTTATACAACGGTTCTTGATCTTTTGCAAATGCGTATTGGTCTGTTGCCCAATTTTCTACACGTTTTCCTTTCAAGTTCAAATGACTTGCTTTGTCGCCCAAACCATAAAAACATTCGCCTTCACGCGATGCTTTGCTCATTTTGACAATATTGCCACCAAATTCGTAACTTTCTTCCCAATGAAAACCCAATTCGTCTTCGAGAATTACGTTGCCTTGCAAGTCAAAAATCGATACCCGTGTATCAACTTTATTGATTTGGCAAACTACTTTGCTGGTTTTTATATGATAACAATCGGCGTGTTCTTTGAAATTTAATTCATTATAACCATGATTGTGCTTCTTGTCAATTGCGTATGAAAAGTCATTCGAAAAATATCCTTTGGCAGTATATCTAAAACGTATCATACTGTCTCTTAAAACAGTAACTTTTAAAATTACATTATTGTCAGTATAAAATAAATAGCTATCGTTGTCTTTTTCGAACGAAACTATTTTCGATGGATATAAATCGCCTTTGTATTCGAGTTCGGTATTTGTGATCATAATTTAATATTTTTCAGGAAATCAAAGATACGTTTTATTGTAAGTTTTGACTTTGAATTTTATCAACATTTACGAAAACGTTATTGTTAATTATATTTAAGTTTTTTCTTTAAGTTTTTTCTTTAGTATTGAATTCAAATAAAAAAATCCAATAAATCCAGCAAATAATGTAGAAATTAGAATCACAAATTTTGAATTATTGATAGTTTCTTGATTTTCAAATGCTAATAATGTTATGAAAATCGACATTGTAAAACCAATTCCTCCCAAAAATCCTGCTCCGAGTATTATTTTCCAATTCAAATCGAATGGAAGTTTACAAAAACCTAGTTTTACAGAAAAAAAAGTAGCCAAAAATATACCTAAAGGTTTTCCGACCAAAAGACCAAATAATATTCCTAGACTATAATTCTTAGAAAATGCATCGAAACTATTCGGATTCAAAATAATAGCTGTATTGGCTAATGCAAAAATCGGCAAAATAAAAAATGCTACTGGTTTATGAAGAAAATGTTGTAAAATATAAGATGATGATTTGCTTTTTCCATTTCCAAATGGAATTGCAAAAGCTAATAAAACTCCTGAAATTGTTGCGTGAACGCCTGATAATAGCATAAAATACCACATTAGAGTTCCTAAAAATAAATAAGGAATTAAGTTTTTGACTTTTAGTCTATTCAAAATTAAAAGAAAAATAAAAATGCTAAAAGCAATTGCTAGATTAGACCAAATAAAAGATTTTGTATAAAAAATAGCAATGACTAAAATCGCACCTAAATCATCGATAACTGCAAATGCAGTCAAAAATATTTTTAATGAAACTGGAACTTTTTTTCCTAATAATGATAAAACTGCTAAAGCAAAAGCAATATCGGTTGCCATTGGAATTCCAGCTCCAGATTGTGTATTTGAACCAAAATTAAAAAACAAATAAATACTTGCTGGCACAATAATGCCACCAATTGCCGCAAAAATTGGTAATAAGGCATCTTTAATATTTGATAACTCGCCTTGATAAATTTCTCTTTCTAGTTCTAGACCTATTAATAAAAAGAAAATTGTCATTAATCCATCGTTGATCCAAAACTCTAAACGATGTCCAAAAAATTCATTTTGCCAAAATTGAATATAATTTTCTCCAAATGATGAATTTGCAAATAAAATAGAAATTAACGTACAAAACAACAACAAAATTCCAGCTACTTTTTCACTTTCAAAAAAATCTTTAAAAAGTTTTGTAATTTTCATTTTTTATGATATTTGACTTGAATTTAAAATCCTATAAAGTTATTTAAAACTTTATAGGATTGGATAATTTATAAATTTTAAAAGTTACTTATCACTCATTTTAA
>JAYVBR010000483.1:0-5579 GCA_043750395.1 Bacteroidota bacterium
AAACTGGAACAAATATTTGCTAAATAATTTAACTTAAAAATTTAGCAAAATGATTAATCCATTTGAAGTATTAGAAGCACGGTTAAGCAATATCGAAAGTATATTGATTGACATTAAACACCCACGAACTCAAATAGAAGTACAACCATTAAACGACCTACTTACAAGGTCGGAGGTTTGCCAACTTTTATCGATAAATTTTACGACTTTACACAAACATACTAAAAGTGGCAAACTTTTGAGTAGTGGCATTGGAAAACGGGTTTTTTATAGCAAAAAACAAGTTTTAGAAGCCGTGAAACCTATTAATCATTAATCAAATGGAAAATAGTAACACACAGGCAACCGACCAAATGAAAAAAGTTTTTAATGCTTTTTTCGAGTTCCCAAAAACAATGAAAGAAGTCGATGCAGAAACAACTGTAATGCGTGAAAGCATTTGTAGGTATGTTCGAACTTTACAACTTGAAAACCGAATTGCATTAGTTGGTTACCGTCGATGTAAAGTAACAGGACACCCAAAAGTTGGAACATACACCACCAACCCCGAAATGTTCCCAAAGTCTAACCAATTAAAAATGTTTTAGACAATGATTGAACCTATTATAATAAGCGATTCCGATAAATCGATCGAGACAACACAATCCAGTCCCGAATCATTAAAAGCCAAATTAGAAACCCTAAAAATCAATGCAACCGATGTTTTTGCACCACCTCAAATAGCGTGGCAAATTTATAACCCAACTACAAATAAATATTGCACATTGGGAACATTGGGCGATTTTAGTTTGATAATTGGCAAAGCCAAAAGCCGAAAATCTTTTTTTATAAATATTGCAATTTCAACAGCAATAAGCAACGATTTAATTTTAGAACGTTTCAAAAGTAATTTGCCAATCAATCAAAACCAAGTTTTATATTTTGATACCGAACAAAGTAAATATTATGTTCAATCGGCATTGAAAAGAATTTGTAAACAAGTCAATATTGACAATCCTAAAAACTTGCACGTTTACGGTTTACGAAGCGAAACCCCACAGGAACGGCTCGAACTTGTAGAATTTGCAATTAATGAAAACCCAAATATTGGATTTGTAGTTATTGACGGCATCAAAGATTTGGTAACATCTATAAACGACGAAGCCGAAGCCACAATGATTGCATCAAAACTTCTAAAATGGACACAACAACGAAACATACATATTGTAACCGTATTGCATCAAAACAAAGGCGATAACAATGCACGGGGACACATTGGAACGGAATTAATAAACAAAGCCGAAACAGTACTATCGATAACCAAAGCCGAAGCCGATAATAACATTTCGATTGTAGAACCTCAACAATGCAGAAATATCGAACCCGAAGCCTTTGCATTTGAAATAAACGAAAACGGTTTGCCAATAATTGCCGAAAATTTTGAAGTTAGAACAGCAACCAAAAAAAATACTTTTGATGTCGTTGCAATCGAAAACTATAAAAAGTATCAAATATTGACCGAAGTTTTTAGTAAGGGCAAAAGTTTTAGTTTCAAATTATTAGAAACTCAAATACAACTTGCATTTCAAAATCAATTTAAAAAACATATCGGAATTAATGCAATTGGCAAACTTATTACTGATTGCAAAAATAATGGTTGGTTGTTGCAAGTTGCAGAAAAAAAACCATACACAATAGGAGCGTTTTCAGAAAATCAAAATAACATTGAAAACGATAAAACTATTGAATTTTGACACTTTAAGTAACAACTAATTATCTTACAAGGTACTTTACTTTAAGTGTATTACATACACACTTAAAGTATTAAAGTGACACAAACTAACTTTAACAAAGTACTTTAAAGTATTAAAGTAACAACAGCAAAAGAAATGAAAACAAACGAAGCCGTGAATAGGTTAAAATTTACTTTGTCAAAAGAGAATAAACCAAATGAAACCGATAAAATAGCATTGAATAGTTTGATTACTTACATCAATAAAAACGATGCAGAAACAGTCCAAAATAATTATTTATTTGCAAAAATTTATACTTTTTGTTTAACAGAATTATTGTCATACTACGGCGACATAAATTTTGCAAATAAGCAACTAAATAAAGAGTTAAATGTACCGTTGAGTTATCATATTGAAAAATTAGAAATGCGATTAAAAACATTTGAAATTGAAAATTTCTTTAAGTCGAAAGGCATTATCGATAGACTATTAACAGCCGAAAGTATGGAACGTTATAAGAATTTGTTCCCTGAAATCAATATAAACAAATTTTTAGAAACTACTCAAATGTGGTGCAATGAAGACGTTATTTCGCATTTGAATAGAAACATAACCGAAAGCCTGATTAATTATAAAAACGTTTGAACTGGTATAAAATGATTGAATGTTTTGAAATTAATTTAGTTCAAATCCAAGTCAAATGAAATTTATTAAAAGTAAAAAAATAGGGCAACCATAACGGCAACCCTATTTAATTGTTCAAAATAGTTACATACAGGCATTGTATAAAACCATAGCAAATATAAAAATAATTGTCTAAAATAGACACAAATAGAAAACAAAATGGAAAAAAAAGAAAAAACTGGAGGGCGCACCAAAGGAACACCCAACCATACTACAAAAGAAATTAGAAACTTATATCAATCATTAGTTTCCGAAAATATAAAATTGTTGAACGATGACATTAAACAATTAGAACCATTCCAACGATTGAAAATAATTATTGAATTATCAAAGTTCGTTTTGCCGTCTTTAAAACCGACCGAATTGGGACACAAATATATTATAGGTGGCAAAGTGTTTTTTTCAGAAACTGAAATTAATTTTGATGAAGTAACGATTTAGAAATTTTTTAAAATTTTGCAAAAAAAACCTCAACAATTGAAAAAAGTTGAGGTTTTTTATTTAGAATTATTTTAAATTGACTTTTAAAAAGTATCAAATTTAAAATGGTTTAGTAGTTGTTTAGTAGAAGCGTTGCAACTACCTGATTATCAACTAAATTTGTACTCGGGACGGGACTTGAACCCGTACGACCATTACAGTCACTGGATTTTAAGTCCAGCGTGTCTACCAATTTCACCACCCAAGCAGTTTTTTTTTAAGTTTTAACTTAAATTTGGTATTGAGCGAAAAACGGGGCTCGAACCCGCGACCTCGACCTTGGCAAGGTCGCGCTCTACCAACTGAGCTATTTTCGCATTTATAAAAGAACGTTACAATTGTTTATTATTGCGAGGGCAAATTTAATACTTTAATTTGCTTCTGCAAGTGTTTTTATAAATTTTTATTAAAAATTATTCAAAATGCTGATTTATATCGATTTAATTCTTCGTCAACATTCGTTTTATTTCATTCAACTTCATCATTGCCTCGATTGGCGTTAATGTATTAATATCTAAATTCAAAATTTCCTCTTTTATTTCTTCTAATAAAGGATCATCAAGATTAAAGAAACTCATTTGCATCTCCTCTTTTTCTTGTTTTACTCCAGCTAAAGCATCGCTTCCGTGATTTTTTTCTAACTTTTTAAGTAATTTTTGTGCTTTCAATATTACGGTTTGTGGCATTCCAGCCATTTTCGCAACGTGAATACCAAAACTATGTGCCGAACCACCTTTTACCAATTTCCGAACAAATAAAACCGTATCTTTTAATTCTTTTACTGACACATTATAGTTTTGAATTCGTGACAACAAATCGCTCATTTCATTCAATTCGTGGTAATGAGTTGCGAACAAAGTTTTGGGTTTGCTTGGATGTTCATGTAAAAATTCTGCAATTGCCCAAGCAATCGAAATTCCGTCATAAGTACTTGTTCCTCGACCAATTTCGTCTAATAAAACCAAACTTCTATCCGAAATATTATTCAAAATCGAAGCTGTTTCATTCATCTCGACCATAAAAGTCGATTCGCCCATCGAAATATTATCGCTCGCTCCTACTCTAGTGAAAATTTTATCAATAATTCCCATTTTTAGACTTTCGGCAGGAACAAAACTTCCCATTTGTGCCAACAAAACTATCAAAGCCGTTTGTCGTAAAATAGCAGATTTTCCAGACATATTAGGTCCAGTAATCATTATTAATTGTTGCGTTTCTCGATCCAAAAAAACATCGTTGGCAATATATGGCGTTCCGACTGGTAATTGTTTTTCGATAACCGGATGGCGACCATTTTTTATTTCTAACTCAAAACTATCGTCAAGTTCTGGACAAACATATTTGTTTTCGATTGCCAATTGCGTGAACGATGTTAAGCAATCTAATTGAGCAACTAGATTGGCATTCAACTGAACTGGTTTTATATAGGTTGCGATCCAAGCAACCAATTGTTCGAATAAATCAGATTCTATTTTCTGAATTTTTTCTTCTGCACCAAGAATTTTAGTTTCATATTCTTTTAATTCTTCGGTAATATATCGTTCAGCATTGACCAAAGTTTGCTTCCGAATCCACTCGGTTGGCACTTTGTCTTTGTGCATATTTCGTACTTCGATATAATATCCAAAAACATTATTGAACGAGATTTTTAACGAATTAATACCAGTTGCTTGCGATTCTCGTTTTTCGATTCCTTCTAAAAATTCTTTTCCCGAAGTCGAAATGTCTCGCAATTCGTCTAGTTCTGCATTAATGCCTCGTGCAATTGCATTTCCTTTCGAAATGGCAACTGGTGCTTCTTGGTTGAGGGTTGTTTTTATTTTTTCGCGAAGCAAATCACAACTGTGCAAACTATCTCCAATAATTTTGACTGCTTCTTGCGGACTTTGCAACGCCAAATTTTTTATCGGAATTATGGCATCCAAAGATTCTTTTAGATAAACCACTTCTCGAGGTGAAACTTTTCCGGTGGCGATTTTCGAAATTAATCGTTCAAGATCTGAAATTTGTTTTATTTGATTCTGAATATTTTTTAAAACCGATTGATTTTCTTTGAGATAAGTAACAACTTCGTGGCGGTTTCTAATCTTATTAATATCTTTCAAAGGCAATGCCAACCACCGTTTAAGCAATCGCGAACCCATTGGAGACAACGTTTTATCAATAACATCTAAAAGAGTTACAGCATTTGGATTATACGAATGGTACAATTCAAGATTTCGAATCGTAAATCGATCCATCCAAACATAAGCATCTTCTGCAATTCGAGAAATTGATGTAATGTGTTGGCGTTTATTGTGTTGCGTTTCTGATAAATAATATAAAATCGCTCCAGATGCAATAATTCCTTCATTCAAATCTTCGATTCCGAAACCTTTTAATGAAATTGTCTGAAAATGATTGGTCAACGTTTCAATTGCATAATCTTCTTTAAAAACCCAATCTTCAAGATAAAAATTATGGAAATCTTCGCCAAAAGTTTCCTTAAAAGTAACTTTATTTTCTTTAGGAATCAAAACTTCGCTAGGCTGGAAATTCTGTAGTAATTTGTCAATATATTCGTCATTGCCTTGAGCAGTAAGGAATTCTCCTGTTGAAATATCTAAAAAAGAAACACCAATATTTTTTTTACCGAAATAAACCGATGCCAAAAAATTATTTGATTTGGACTGCAAAACTTCGTCATTCATTGAAACTCCTGGA
>JAYVBR010000484.1:0-2393 GCA_043750395.1 Bacteroidota bacterium
ATTCAGTAAAATATCCAAAGATGTTGTTTTTGCCTCTAAAATAAATATAATTGAAATCTGGGATAAAGATTTATATGAAAAAGCAATCGATTTTGACGATGCCGATTTCGCAAAACTAGCCGAAGAAGTTATGAATAATGTAAACGATGATGCAAATGGAATATCATAACCCAGTTTTATTGCATCAATCGATTGATGGTTTAAATATCAAACCTGACGGAATTTATGTAGATGTAACTTTTGGTGGAGGAGGTCATTCTCGTGAAATTCTTAATCGTCTTGGACCAAACGGAAAGTTATTTGCATTCGACCAAGACGAAGATGCTTTGGCAAATGCTATTAATGATGAAAGATTTACATTAATCAATGAAAATTTCAGATACATAAAACGTTTTTTAAGATTTTATGGTGCCAAAGAAGTAGACGGAATTCTGGCTGACTTGGGCGTTTCTTCTCATCAATTTGATGTTCCTGAACGTGGTTTTTCTACTCGTTTCGATGCAGAATTAGACATGAGAATGAGTCAAAAAAATGATTTAAACGCATTTAAAATAGTAAACGAATACAGTGAAGTCGATTTAAAAAGAATTTTTTATGATTATTCTGAACTCTCAAATGCTCCAGCAATTGCTAGAGTTATTGTCGAAGAAAGAGAAATCGAACCCATAAAAAACACAGAACAACTAAAAATTGTTTTAAGTCGTTTTTTACCAGTTCACAAAAGCCACAAAATATTGGCGCAAATTTATCAAGGAATTCGAATTGAAGTCAATCAAGAAATCGAAGTTTTAAAAGAATTTTTAGAACAATCACTAGAAATCTTGAAACCTGAAGGTCGATTATCTGTTATTTCGTATCATTCACTAGAAGACAGATTAGTTAAAAGATATTTAAAAAACGGATTATTCGAAGGCGAACCCGAAAAAGATTTCTTCGGAAATTTCTCTGTTCCTTTCAAAAACATAGGAAAATTAATTGTTCCAGATTTCGCAGAAATAAAAACAAATAATCGTGCACGAAGCGCAAAGTTGAGAATTGCAGAAAAGAAAGCCCCCTAGCCCCCAAAGGGGGAATTTGGAGAGCAACATTTTATATAATAACAATCAAGACTCGGCTCCCTCTCCTTTGGAGAGGGCTGGGGAGAAACCTATGAACGGAATTTACAGCATATTAAAAGCTAGATTTTTAATCAACGAAGATGCCAACGCAACTAAAAATTGGCGTTTTATTGTTTTTTTGATAGTTCTAGCCATAATAATGATTGCAAATACACAAAGATTCGAACAAAAAGTTTTTAAAATCATTGAATTAAATAATGATGTTAAAGAATTAAGATCAGAATTTGTCGATAGACGTTCCGAATTAATGAAACTCAAAATGGAATCAACAATATCGGCTGTAATGGAAGCTAGACAAATTTTGCCAGCAGTTGTGCCACCAGTAAAAATTAAAGTTAAAAAAATTGAAGAAAAAGGTTTCTTTAAAAAATTATGGCAGTAACAGATAAAAATAATTCTACTCGTATTTATATGGTTGCGTTTGTTATCTTTTTAATGACAATCGGAATCATTGTTAAACTCACTAATATTCAGTGGGTTGAGGGAAATTATTATCGAAAATTAGCCAAAGAACGCACGGTTAAAAATTTTGTAATTCCAGCAAATAAAGGCAATATTTATTCTTCAGACGGAAGTCTTTTGGCAACATCAATTCCGAATTATAATATTAGATTTGATGCATTGGCTCCAAAATTAGAAGTTTTCGAGAAAAATATTATTCAATTATCAGACTCATTGTCTAATCTTTTAGGCAAATCTAGCAGTTATTATCAAACCGAATTGAGATTGGCTCGTTCCAACAAAAGCCGCTATTATTTGCTTGCCGAAGATTTAAGTTTTACTGATTATATGCGCATAAAAAGTTTCCCGTTATTGAAACTCGGAGCCTACAAAGGTGGCATTATTACAGAACAATTCACAGTTCGTGAACACCCAATTGGTAAAATTGCAGAACGGACAATTGGTTACGAACGTCGAGACGAATCTGGCGAATTGTTGCAAGTTGGAATTGAAGGCGCATTTGGAAAATACTTGAAAGGTAGCGACGGAAAAATTTTAAAACAAAAAATTGCCAAAGGCCAATGGAAACCAATTTCTGACAATAACGTAGTCGACCCGCAAGATGGTTACGATATAATTTCAACCTTAGACGTTTATATTCAAGACATTGCGCACCACGCTTTATTAAAACAGCTCGAATTATATCAAGCAGATCACGGTTGTGTTGTGGTTATGGAAACCAAAACTGGAAACGTAAAAGCCATTTCAAACCTTGGTCGTGACATTGATGGAAGTTATTTCGAAACCATAAATTATGCAATTGCAGAATCTCAC
>JAYVBR010000485.1:0-5573 GCA_043750395.1 Bacteroidota bacterium
CATTTTGGAACCAACCAATCCAGTTAGAATATCAGCCACTTGAACACCAACTAACTCATTTGAAGGAAGACCTTGAACTCTTTTTATGTCAGATGTCAAATTTGAATTATTTAATACTCTTTTTAATTCATTAAATCTTCCTTTATTTCTATTAATTTTATGATCTAAAAAAATGGAATAAGTATTAAAATCAAATATCCAATGGTGCAATAATTGGTAATAAAATTTATAAAAACCTAATTCAGAATCTTTATTATTAAACCTTAAATTATCAACCAAATTTGCTTCAATAAGCATAACTCTAAAACGAATAAATGAATTTTGAAAGAAATAATCAATTACTTCTTTGTAAAGGTTAAAAAAAGATGGAGAAACTTTTTTCCATTTTAACTCACCTTTTATTCCATATTTATTTTTAATTAAATTCAATTCTTGTTTTAGTTGCGACCGATATTCCAAAGGAATCCATATCCCACCTATTGAACAATAATGATGTGCTTCCTTATTATTTAGTGCTTCTAATCCACTTTCATCAGCATAAACTTCAAAATCCATAATTTTTAAATCTTAAATTTTAATTTATTTCGCTTCCACTATCCAACCAAATTTATCGCCAATATTTTGCATTTTAATATCATTCAAAGTGGTTTTTACCATTTGTGAAACTGGATTTTCTTTTGGAAAATTAATCGTAAAATCCATATTGCCAATTTCTTCGATCATTGCGATTCCTACAGCAGTTCCCGCTCCAAACGCTTCTTCCAACGTGCCTCGAATCGACGCTAATTTGATTTCTGAAATCGTGATTGGTCGTTCGATAACTTCAAAGCCTTTATCTCGTAAGACATCAATAACCGTCATTCTGGTTATTCCTGCCAAAATCGAACCGCTTAAATCGGGCGTGATGAATTTTCCATCGATTTTGAAAAAAATATTCATTGTTCCAACTTCTTGAATGTTTTCGAAATTTTGAGAATCTAGCCATAATACTTGGTCGTAACCTTTTGCTTTGGCAAATTCGGTTGGACGAATAGCGGCGGCATAATTTCCTGCGGCTTTTGCTTCGCCCGTTCCACCATTTACGGCTCGAACATATTTAGTTTCGGCATATAATTTTATTGGTTTACTAAAAAATGGTCCTGCTGGCGATGCCATTACAATAAACTTGAAACTTGTTGCGGCACGCATTCCAATAAACGCTTCATCAGCATACATAAACGGTCGCAAATACAACGAACTTCCTGCCGAAGTCGGAATCCAATTGCGTTCTAAACTTACGAATTGTTTCAAGGCTTCGACAAATAAATCTTCGGGAAAATTGGGCATTCCCATTCTGTCAGCACTAAAATTTAATCGTTTTGCATTTTCATCAGGACGAAATAATAACGGTGTTCCACCTTTTCCTAAAGTGGCTTTCATTCCTTCAAAAATGGCTTGTCCATAATGTAAAGCCATTGCCGCTGGGTGGGTTGGAATCATTTCTAAAGGTTCGATTCTTGGGTTTATCCACTCGCCATTTTGATAATCGCAAATAAACATATGGTCAGTAAAAGCGTTACCCATTGTGATATTGTTGATGTCAACTTGACTAACTTTAGATTCTTGAATTTTGGTAATTTTTATATTGTATGACATAATTTGTCTGTTAGTTTGTTTTTTTACCACAAATTCCACAAATTATGTTGGAGTATGGTGTTTCAGTTTTTTAAACTTTTAAAAGATTTAATTTACAATATCTTTCATAAATTCTAATTTTATGTAAAAGATTCAAAAGTTGGATTTTCTAGATAATCGCCAATTTTTCGTAAAAATGAACCTCCTAGAAATCCATCAACTACTCGATGATCGAATGAAAGTGAAAGGTACATCATACTTCTAATTGCAATTTCATCACCTTTAGAAGTTGTAATAACTTCTGGTCGTTTCTTGATGATTCCAAGTGCTAAAATAGCAACTTCAGGTTGATTGATGATTGGCGTTCCCATCAAACTTCCGAAAGTTCCTACATTAGAAATCGTAAACGTACTTCCTTGAACTTCCTCTGGTTTTAGTTTGTTATTTCTAGAACTATCAGCCAAATGATTGACAGTTATTGCTAATTCTGACAATGATTTTTCGTTGGCATTTTTCACTACTGGAACAATTAAATTTCCGTTTGGCAATGCAGTTGCCATTCCAATATTGATGTCTTTGTGAACGATGATTTTTTTGCCGTCAACCGAAACATTAATCATCGGAAAATCTACAATTGCTTTGGCAACCGCATCTACAAATAATGGTGTGAATGTTAGTTTTTCATTGTATTTTTCTTGAAATTTATCTTTGTTTTCGTTGCGCCAATTCACCAAATCGGTAACATCAACTTCAATATACGAAGTTACGTGTGGCGATGTTTGCTTGGAATAAACCATATGATCGGCAATCATTTTGCGCATTCGATCCATTTCGACAATGCTGTCTTTGCCTTCTATAAAATTGATTTTGTAAGCCCCCCCCGCCCCCGATTGGGGAGCTATTGCAGAAACTGGTATGCTTCTTATTGGATGTTTTCTGTTTTTTAAATAATTGAAAACATCACTTTTTTGAATACGTCCATCTGCACCAGAACCTTCAATAGTTTGTAATTCTTCTACAGACAGGTTTTCTTTTTGGGCAATTGCGATGATTAATGGAGAAATAAAAGTAGCTCCTCCCGACCTCCCCGAAGGGGATGAGACATTGGAAGAATGTGATTTTGGATTATTATTTTCAATTTTTACTTTATCTTTTTCAATATCGTTATTATTTACTAAAATTGGAGTTTCCATTGAAGCTAACTCCCCCTTCGTGGGCTGGGGGGCTGGGGCTTGGGGGCTTGGGCTTATCAACGCCAAAACTTCTCCAACACCAACTAAATCGTCTTTTTGAAAACGAATTTCGGTAATCACGCCAGAAACTGGCGATTGCACTTCGCTATCTACTTTATCGGTGGCGATTTCTAAAATAATTTCTTCGGCTTCTACAAAATCGCCGACGCTTTTCAGCCAATTGATGATGGTTGCTTCCGATATGCTTTCGCCCATTTTGGGCATTTTGAATTCAAACATATTTATTTGTTTCACGTTTCAGGTTTAAAGTTTCAGGTTTGGATAATTTGAGACTTTAAACTTGAAACAAAATTTACTTCTTTTTAAATTCTTCTAATGTTTTATAATATTCTTCCTGCGTTGGTCTGTTTTCTGGAATTTCTCGCAAAGGTTCGACCGCTTTTAAACTTTCATAACATTCGCTTGGCAATTTTTGATACAATGCAGTTCCTTTAGTTTTCCAATCTATCATTTCATCAGAAATGTCTTTGATAATTATTGCTGGATTTCCGACAACCATTTTTCGATTGGGAATTTGCATTCCTGCTTTGATGAAACTCAATGCGCCGACAATACACTCATCGCCAAGATTGACATCGTCCATTATTACAGCATTCATTCCGACAAGGCAATTGGCTCCAATATTGGCTCCGTGAATGATGGCACCGTGACCAATATGCGCGCCTTTTTTTAAAGTCAATGACTTTCCAGGAAACATATGAATCGTGCAATTTTCTTGAACGTTGCAACCATCTTCTATAATTATTCCGCCCCAATCGCCACGAATTGTCGCTCCAGGACCAACGTAAACATCTTTTCCAATAATCACGTTTCCCGTAACTGCTGCTTGCGGATGAACGAAACTGCTTTCGTGTATTACTGGGATAAATCCTTTGAATTCGTATATCATTTTTTTATATATTGTTGCACAGGCGTTGCTATACAGATATTGCTTTACAGACGTTGCATTGCCATTCAATTCAGAACAGACGTTGCATTGCAACGTCTCTACGAATAACTTTTCAATTTCTCTTTCGTAAAATCTGACAAAACCAATCGTCCGCTTATTGCTGCTCTTTCGGCTAACAAATTGTCCCAATCATCTGTTCCTCGCCAAAAAACTTTTTTCATTTCTACCATTGCATCTGCATTGTACGTACACAAATGTTCGGCAAATTTTTGAACTTCTTCGTCTAAAATTTCGATACTTTCGTGAACATTGGCAAACAATCCTTTTTCTCTTGCCCAATTGGCATCATAAAAATTATTGGCATCGATAGCGATTTGCGACATTGCCGAAATGCCCATTTTACGCTCGATTGCTGGTGAAACTACAAATGGTCCAATTCCAACATTTAATTCAGATAATTTTATTGATGCGAATTTTGTTGCCATACAATAATCGGTTGCAGCGGCTATTCCAACTCCGCCTCCAACGGTTTTTCCTTGAATGCGACCGATGATAAATTTTGGACATTTTCGCATTGCGTTAATCACATTAGCAAAGCCAGAGAAAAATACTTTTCCTGTTTCGGCGTTGTCAATCGCAATTAATTCTTGAAAACTTGCTCCTGCACAAAAAGTTCGATCGCCACCACTTTTCAGGATAATAACTTTTACTTCGTTATTATTTCCAACTTCTGTAATTGTATGGACTAATTTTTTTAAAATATCGCTTGGCAAAGAGTTTTGTTCAGGATGAAAAAATTCGATGGTTGCGATGTTGTTTTTTATTTCTTGGTTAACGTATGGGTTCATATTAATTTATGATTGCTGATTAACGATTAACGATTTTTGATTTTGAGTAACTTCTAAAATCAAAAATCGTTAATCATCATTCGTTAATTTTCTTTATTTGTTTGTCAAAATCTGAAATAATTTTTTGAGTTTTATTAAAAATTTCATATTCGTTTATTGCTTTTTTGTCTGCTGTTAATTTAGAAATTTTTCCGTTTCCGATTAAAATTTTGTAATCATTAAAATCTAGAAATTTATTCACACTTTCGGCTAATTGGATCATTGAAAAAGTATTTTGACGTTCTATTAAACCTTCTATATAATCGAAATATCCAGTAACGGTTCGTTCTAGCTGTTTGATTTCTTTTTCTTGTAAATAATTTTTGGCTACGATAACATCTTGTTTCAAAACGCGACCATCAGGTGCATTTTTCCAAGTTGTCAATCCCATATTCTCTGAATTTCGATTTGCAGATTTATAAATTATTTCGGCGGCTGTATTTCCAGAAATGGCAAAATGAAATTTATTTTGAACTGTTGCAAAAAACATTTTTGTTGTCTCAGAATTTTTATCATAATCGATGCTGCATTCTGCGAAAATATCAGTTATTTGTTGGTAAATTCTTCGCTCGCTAGCACGAATAGAGCGTACTCTTTGGAGCAATTCTCTAAAATAATCTTTACCAAAAAGTGTTTGCCCTTGTTTTAATCGGTTATCGTCTAGAACAAACCCTTTTATAATATATTCTTTTAAAGTTTGGGTTGCCCAAATTCTAAATTGGGTTGCTTTTGATGAATTTACTCGATAACCAACAGATATTATTGCGTCGAGATTGTAGAATTTAGTTTTATATTTTTTTCCATCAGATGCAGTTGCCGAGATTTCCTCGGTAACTGAATTTGCACTTAATTCATTAGAATTTAAGATATTTTTGAGATGTAATGAAATATTATCGGAACTACAATCAAACAATGTTGCCATTGCTTTTT
>JAYVBR010000486.1:0-2392 GCA_043750395.1 Bacteroidota bacterium
TATAGATTTGAGTCGGGAATTAATTGCTCAATATTGCAAATTTCACCAACTAAATTAACGATTTTTTTGTCTTGAAATGCATAAATTAATTTTTCTAGAATCGAGTTGTATTGGTTTATTTGCACTCCAATAAACTTGACTTCACGAATGTTTTTTTTTAAAACCATTTCGGTTGAATTCGGAAAAATTTTCTGAATTTTCAATGCAATTTATTTGGGTAATAAATCGTCAATAAAAAAATAACCAATTTGATTTTGATTGGCTTGATACTGTTTTTTTAAATCATTTTTGTTTATAAAAATACTATTAAAAATATAATTTGAAATAGATTTTCTTGTAATTATTTCCATATAATAATTAATTTATAGAAACTGAATAATTAAGCATATTTCTATTGGTTTCATACAATTTTTCTTTAGTTGTAAAAATATTTAAAAAAAGCTTTTTGTTCCAATTATTTCTTTTCTTCCAATTTGAAAAAGATTCATTCTTCCAATCGAAATCATCTTTCCAAAAATATTTTGGAGATACATAACAATAGGTGTAAGGAATTAAGTACGAACTATCGTTATTGGTTTTGACTTTTAGTGAAATATTCTCTTCTCTAGAAATAGATTTTGGATGCAATAATGTTATTTTTCGTTTTTTACATTCAACTCTCAAAAATTCTGAAATCTTTTCGTACTTACTTTCAATTTTTTTTAAACTAAAATTGTTATAAGTTGATTCACCGATTTTATCGATTGGTCTTAATTGAATGATATCTATTTTATAATTGCCGTAAAATTCAAAAAAATCTTCGAGTTCATCAAAATTATCTTCATTAAACGTATAATTTATGCGCAATCTTAAATTTGGATTAACCTTTTTTTGATTTGAAATTTGTTGTAAAACCTCGTGGAACTTTTCATAATTACCTTTATCCATTAAATCTTCGTAACTTTTTTTTGAAACGCCATGCATTGATAAAATAAATTCATTCAATCCAGCCTGGGCAAAGTCTGAAATATCTGTTTGTGTTAGCATATTGCCATTTGTTACCATACTAATATAGGGCACTTTATGTTTTTTTGCGGTATTTATTAAATCAACATTGTTTTTAAATAAAGTTGGTTCGGCACCGCAACCTATTTGAAGTTTTAAGGCATTTTTAAATATTTTATCGGCTAATAATTCAATTTCTTCAACTGGAAATTTTCCTTTCATGTTTTTTTTAACATACTCTTCATCAGTGAAATAACACATTTTACAACGAAGATTACACGCTAAAACAGGGTCAAATTGAATTGCTAAATAGCGTTTATTTAGAATGGACAATAACCAAAGTCCTAGAAATTTTATTCTATGACTTTTTATTGAATTGTTAAACTTTAAAACTTTATATATGTCCATTAATTAAATTTTTTTTACTAATTTTGATTACAAATATAATAATTTCAATCTAAAAAATGCTTTCAATTCTTATTCCGACATACAATTACAAAACAATTGATTTGGTTGAAGAGTTTAACAAACAACTCATTGCAGTAAATGTTGATTTTGAGATTATTGTGGGCGATGATAAATCTACAAATTTGGAAATAATCCATCAAAACGAATCTATAAATCAAATTGAAAATTGTTTTTATGAAATTAATTCAGAAAATTTGGGTCGTGGTGGGAATTTGAATTCATTGGTGAAAAAATCAAAATATCCTTGGATTTTAATTTTGGATTGTGATGTTTTTCCGAAAGACACCAATTTCATTAAAAATTATCTTAATTGCATAAAATTAAATCAACATAAAATTCATTTTGGTGGATTAATTTATGATTCAAAAAAACCTAATGATTCTGAAATGTTGCGATGGATTTATGGCAATAAAAGAGAATCTATTGCTCTTGAAAAACGTAAATTGAAACCTTACGAAACGACTTTGACTTCTAATATTTTAATAAAAAAAGAAGTTTTAGAAAATTATCCGTTTCATTCGGAAATTAAGAATTATGGTTTCGAAGATTTGGTATTTATATTAGAATTAAAGAAAAATAAAATCGAAATTAATCATTTAGAAAATCCAGTTTTTCATTTGAACCTTGAAAAATCGATTGTTTTTATTACAAAATCTCAAAGTTCTTTGACCAATTTGAAATATTTGACAGACAATAAAATTATTAAAAATCAAGATTCAAGATTTAGTAACTTGTATTTTAAACTTGACAAATTAAGATTAACAAAACTTGTTTCTTTTAGTTTTAGAGTTTTAAAATCGAGATATTTAAAAAATTTGACTTCCAAAAAACCTTCAATTTTTGTTTTTGATGTTTATAGAATTGGGTTTTATTGCTCATTATTTAAGAACCAATAATTTCTTTAAAAAATTCATCCCAATTTTGCATAATAACTTCAAGA
>JAYVBR010000487.1:0-5569 GCA_043750395.1 Bacteroidota bacterium
CATTGGGCGTTGAATGCTTCCGCACAGATTCTGACAGAAAGCCAAAATGACAAACAAAGAGTCGAAATTATCGATTTACGAACTTTGTATCCGCTGGACGAAGATGCAATTATGAAATCTGTACGTAAAACAAAAAAATGTTTAGTCGTTACCGAGGAACCAACTAATAATTCGTTTGCAAGAAGTTTGGCTGGATTAATTCAAGAAAAATGTTTCAAAAATCTCGATGCCCCAGTTATGGTTATTGGGTCTGAGAATATGCCAGCGATTCCTTTAAACACGATTTTAGAGCAAACTATGATTCCTAATGTTGAAAAAGTTAAGATTAAGATTTTGGAGTTGTTGGGGTATTAGTTTAAGGCAAAGTTTAATTTGGGCTTGGATAATTAGACTTTCATTTTTTTTTATTAAATTAATAGACATATAATAAAATAAATATTTTAAAGTATTAGATTTGTAAAAAAAAATATTTTCTAAAAAATTTGAAAAAATCATTAAATAATCTTCTAAATCAATTAAATTTAATTGAAAATGATGCTGTTTTCTTTAGAAATAAAGAAGACGGAAAAGTTTTTAGTGGTTTTTCTTCTGATATAAATAAAAAGCTTGAACTTATAAATCCTGATGCTTTTTATGTTTTTAATAATCAGCCATTTATTCTGTTTTTTGATTTAACATTATTAAATGATAAAGACAAAGAAAATGAAATTCACAAACAAGTTTGGTCTTTTGACAATTCACCAATTGCTTTTGTAATCAAAGATGATGAAATAAAAGTTTATAATGCTTTAAATTACTCTAAAAAAGTAAATAGTTTAGAGGAAATTAAATTATCACAGGAAGATATAGGGGATAAATTTTCTTTTTGGAATTTGCAAAGTGGTGCTACTTTAGAATGGTTTTATGAGATACACAAAAAAACAATTCTTAAAAAAAGAGTTAATCAAAAGCTTTTTGAAAATATTAAACAAACAATTTTTCTTTTAACAAACAACTTTAATTTAGAAGAAAGTTTAGCTAAAATCTTAATTTTAAGACTTATTTTCATTCGTTATCTTATTGATAGGAAAATAAAAATTGACAGTTCTTTCATTTTAGGTAATGAAGATGAAGTTATAATAAGAAGGAAATCATTAAGCGATTTAATTTCTAATCCAAAAAAACTAGTCAATTTTTTTGATTATTTAAATCAAAGATTTAATGGTGTTCTTTTTAAGAATTCTAATATTGAATTAACACTAAATCAAGCAACTATTCTTTCAAAACTTTTTAGTCCTGATGGAGTTACAATAGAAGAAAAAATCAATTTATTTTCTGGATTTGACTTTCAATATGAAGTTTTCGATTTTGGAATAATTCCAGTAGAATTGATAAGCGGAATTTACGAAACTTTATTGGATGAAGAAACTAAAAATGCGACATCAGCGGTTTACACTCCACCTTTTTTAGTTGATTACATTTTAACCCAAACGGTTGATAAATTCTTTGAAGAAAATGAATTTATTAGTGAATGTAAAATTTTTGATCCAGCAATGGGTTCAGGTATATTTTTGGTTCAAGGATTAAGAAGAATGATTGAAAGAGAATTAGTTATCAACCCTAATGTTGATAATGAAGTTTTCGGAAATAAAATTCGCCAAATTGCAGAAAGAAACCTTTTTGGTATTGATATAAACCAAGAAGCGATTGAGGTAGCCTGTTTTTCTATATATGTAGCATTATTAGATTATCAAGAACCAGGAAATATTGATAAATATATTTTCCCAAATTTAAGTGGGAATAATTTTCACAAAGTTCATTTTTTTGATTTAAACCAAGAAAATATTTTAGATAAAATAAAGATTGAAAGGGTAAATTTTATACTTGGAAATCCACCTTGGAAGAGTGATAATTCGATCGAACACATAGATTGGCTCAAGAAAACACAGTTTGATAAAATTGTTAGCGACAAACAAATAGCTCAATCTTATTTAATTAGAGTTAAAGATTTTGTTAACGAACATTCTGAGTGTGCTTTAATTGTAACAAGTAAAGTATTTTATAATAATAACGCACAAAAATTCAAGCAATTTTTTCTAAAAAATAATGTTTTAAAAGAATGTTTTGATTTATCATCTGTGAGAAGATTAGTTTTTGAAAATGCAGATAATCCTGCTACAATTTTATTTTTTAAACTAAATTTTTCCCAAGAAACAATTAACTTTAAGTCAGTTGTAAGTCATATATCATTAAAGCAAAATAAATTTTTCAATAAATATTCTAAGAGTTTAGTAATTGAAAAATTTGATAGAAAAAGTATAGTTCAAAAGTTCTTTTTAGAAAATGAATGGATGTTTAAGATTGCTCTTTATGGAAATGTTTTAGATTACAACTTTTTAAAAAAATTGAATAATACAAAAAATACAATTGGGAATTACGTTTTTAAAAATAATTCTAATGAACCAGGAATTGGAATACAAAAAGGAAACTCAAAAGTCTATTACAAAGATTTAATAGGATTACCAATTATAGAAACCGATTACATACAAAAATATTATACAGAAATAAATGATTTTACTCTTAAATTAAAAGAGGAAGATGTTTATCTGGAAAGAGGAAGAACTATTGAATTATTTCAAGGGAAAAAGTTATTATTCACAAGAAGACCTAAAAAAGAAACTTTTATAAGCATATCCTTATGCGAAAGAACTGGTGTCTTTAGAAATAGTGCTTATGGATTACCGTTGGTTAATGATGAAATCTTTATTTCAACTATTTATTCACTATTTAACTCATCTCTATATAGTTACTATCAATATTTAACAAGTTCAAATTGGGGTATTTATAATCCTGAAATTAATTTAAATGAGTACTTATCATTTCCATTTATAGAACCAACTAAAATCCAGAAAGAGGTATTAGCTTCTTTGGTTGATAGATTATTAAAACCCTATAAAGATTTCTATAAGGAATATCCAAATATGATTTATCAAGGTAATCCTGAAAAAGAAATATTGGAAGATATCAATTCAATAATTGAGGAAATCTATGAAATTAGAGGTTATCAAAAAGACTTAATTGATTATGTTTTAAATATTTCTCGCTATCAATTTCAAGAAAGTAAACAACATTTAGTCTCAGATTTTAATGATGCAGACTATAGAAATAAAGAGCAAGTTTTAAGAAATTATGCTGATGTTTATATCCAAGAGTTTGAAAAAATCTATGATGATGAATTTATTCAAGTTGAAATTTATCCTTTAAATCATTTTATAGCTTTAAACTTTGTGTTTCTTGACAAAAAACCTAAAGAAAAAATAATTTATCCTGATAAAAAAGACGAAAAAGAAGTTTTAAAACGATTAGCAAATAGTCTAAGTATTTCTCAAATTACTAATGCAAATGATTCTAGTATGAATTTATTTATTCAAAAAGACATCAAAGGATTTGAGAAAAATTCATTTTATATCATTAAACCAAATGAGTTTAAATGTTGGCATAGGGCAATGGCTTGGTATGATGTAGCCGAATTTAGGGAAGCAATTCAAAAAGCAGAGTTAGAACATTTAAACACCAATTTAGATGAGTTTTAATGCTTTTGAATTTAATATTTCAAGAAAAACTGCTGATTCTGATTCAAAAAAACGAATTAAACAGATTCTTTCCTACGTTTTGGAATGCCATAAATTGATGATGACCGATAATGTAACTTTTTCTTTATCTGAGATAAAAAAAACCAAAATTAAACCTGAAAACAAGTTCAGAAATTATTTTGTAGATAA
The DNA here is from genome assembly GCA_043750395.1 of Bacteroidota bacterium. Taxonomy (GTDB): domain Bacteria; phylum Bacteroidota; class Bacteroidia; order Flavobacteriales; family Flavobacteriaceae; genus Flavobacterium. Next base: position 3,762 of record JAYVBR010000487.1, read on the forward strand.
TTATTTGAGAGTGAATAATCATCTATTAAAAAATCATTCTGAAACAGAGTATATACATTTTGATAAAGAATCTGAAGAAACATTTATACAAGATGAAATCGAGCAAACTGATAAAATTGATATTTATATCAGAGATTACGCTTTAACAGATATGCTAAAAGGAGTAAAACAAAATGTTTATTTTGCTATTGAATGTAAGAGAATTAAAATTTTATCCGACACAAAAGATTATGTTTTAGATATCCAAAAATATGTTGATAGAAATCATGTTAATCTGCGACTTCCATTTGAAGCTCAAATTGCATTTATTGAAAATGAAAGACTAAATCATAAAATTATTTCAGATGAAGTAAATTCAATTTTAAGGAAAACTTCAATAATTGTAACAGAATCATTTTTATTGCCTGAAAAACTTCATAGTTCAGAAGATGGAACTTATTCGTCAAAGCACAAAAAGAATTTTAAAAATAAAAATTCCTTCATAATTTATCATTTGATGTTTGATTATTCAAAGATAGTTATGAATTAAAACCGTCCAATATGTAAATTATCAAGCGGTTCAAATTATTTTTCACAAAGCTCCCTTATTTCATTTTCAAAATTGGCGGATATTGACTCAAAATTCTAGTTACAAAACCGTTAATGTTTTCGTCTTTTCGGTCGGTGTTTTGGGTCAAATGTCCAACACCTTCTCCCTGCCAAATGAGTTCTTTTTTGCTGGCATCAATTAAATCAATTATTAAAGTTCCTTCTGCAAAAGTAGAAACATTATTCATTCCGCCACCCCAAAACATTGGATTCCAACCAAATCCCCAGCCGTAGCCAAAACCAGCATTGAATTGGTTTACATTGACTTGTTCGCGTTCTTTAGTCGAAATATTGACAAGCATATCGGGTGTTTCGCTTTTCACAAAACCTTTGGCAGTCATTTGTTCATCGATAGAACGAAGGATTCTTTTTTTATCTAAATCAGAAATTTCTACTTTATCGATACCAGTTTTGTAAAAAGCGTATGTTTTGAATCTTGAAAAATCTACAGTTTTGTCATAATCAGAATTGATGTGAACTGCTTGACAAGAAACTAAAAAGTAAAGTAGGAGCAGTGGTATAAATTTAATAGTTTTCATAGTACTGATTTTAAGTTGTTATTATTCAGTAAAGTTAATCAAAATTTGAGCCAAACATTCTAAATAAATTGCTAAAATATATTTGAAAATATTAATATTTTAATGATTAAAATTTTCTAACAACAACCGCCACCATTATAGTGATATGTCGATTCGCTGATAAAAATATCTTTTCTCTCCAAAATTGCAATTGAAGCAGCTGTTTTATCACAAATAGCTAATGGTTGATTTTTCATTAGAATATGACCATTTTTATCATCAAAAAATGAATCTTTTCCATAATAAATTGCTGCTTTTCCAGTAAATACGCAAGGTCCATCGCTTGGCATTGGATCTTTTATGGCACAAACTTCAATGCTTTCAATAAAAATTAATTCGTCGGTTTTATAGTTTTCTGGATCAAGAATTCTATATGGTCTGCGTCCACGAATTTCGATTGTACCAAAACCAACATCGGTTAATGCTTTTATATAATCGGCAATCGGAATGCTTCCCGAAAGGCATAATGCTCGCAAATGGTCATCGTTACGTAAAGTTTCGTTTATTTCTTGCTCGCAAGTTGGATCGCTCATTACTAATCTGCCACGAGGTTTTAAGACCCGATACATTTCTTGTAATGCTTTTTTCAAGTCTTCGGTTTTGAAAATATTGAACAAGCAATTTTGTGCTGCAATATCCACA
>JAYVBR010000488.1:0-2384 GCA_043750395.1 Bacteroidota bacterium
TCCTGTATCAATCAAAATCGGTGCTACCAATCCAAAGGCAACCAATCGAAATAATGCCAAATGCGAACGCTGGAGTTGTTCCTGTACTTTTGATTGATATTAAAAAAGTACGATATTATCGTAAAAACTCGCAAAATTTACAAACTTCAAAATCATTCTAAAAACTCAAAATTTGACCTTAAAAACGGCTTTTTTGTTACCTATTTTCTACCAATCAAAACAAACTATTTTTAAAATACTTAAAATCAAACTTTTAAATGATAAATCAAAAGTTCAAAATATACTTTCTAAATGTTTTTTGCACAAAAAAACCGCCTTATTGTGGCGGTTCGTTTTTAAGGTTTTCAATTTTTAAATCTATTGCTTTGGTATGCTTTTTATAATCGTTTATAAGTTCCCTATTGCTTTTTTTACGCAAAGGTATTTTAACATTTAAACCGTATTCAGTTGCTTTTTTTTGTAACGCCCTCAAAGTATCGGTTTTGGTTGGTGGCTTTGGTTTAAAATCTTTTACTTTCAAAATGCCGTTTTCAAAATCCTGTAAACATTCACAAATCAATAAATTCAAATATTTGTTTATTGCATTTTTGCCACTGGTGGCTGTATAATTGAATTTATCGAAAACCGTTTTTTGACTGCTCAACAAAGTTATAAAATCATTTTTTGAATAGTCTAAAAACAAATCAAAATCAATGCCTTTGTATTTATAATTGAAATTTCGCATTTTGATAATTTCGTACAAATAGAATTTATACAAAATGTTTGAAGTTGTAAACTTTTTATCGACTTCAAAATAAAACCTTATGCACTTTATTAAATCGGTGGCAACTGGTGGCGGTTGGTTTATTGTGCTTTTGTATTCTAAATTTTCAAAACTAAAATCTTTATCGTTACCATTTATAAATTTTATTTGACCGCTCCTATTTTCAATTTTATAAAATGTTTCTAACATCAACTTTGCAAAATTGTAACCTTTGCCGTTTATTATAATAGTTCCTTTGCGTGTGGCGGTTAAAAATCTATTTGAATTGTAATTATATGCTTTGCCAACTTTTGAAACGTAAAAACCGCTTATTTTGGTTTTCTTAAAACCTTGCTTTTGAAGTTCACGAACAGAAACGGCTTTTTTTACTGATGGCTTTGCATCGGTTCGACTGGTTACGGTTGCTTTTGCCTTGCTGTAATTGATTAACTTTTGCAAATCGTATAATTTGCCGTTAAATCTTACTTTGCCGTTTGTGGTGGCTGTAATTTCAATTTTTAAATCATTTCGCCACGCTTTGCCGTTTTCTGTAATTAGCAAACCTCGAATATAAGTTTTAGTTAGTTTCATTTTGCTTTTCGATTTTAGCATTATTTAAGTAACGCCAAACGGTGGCGGTACTTACATTTAATAAATTTGCTATTTGTTTATAGGTTTTGCCACTCAAAAATAAATCTAATGCTTTTGAGTGTATTGTTTTGTTTTCTCTTAATTCTCGCCAGTTTTCAGCAATTTGCCATTTTTCAATGGTTCGTACTGGTGCATCAATCAATTTAGAAATTTCATTTAGTGTTAAACCAATCAAATAATAACGCTTTGCACTCGCTTTGACTTCGAGTGTATAAGTCAATCTTTGTTTCTTTGGAACTGGTACAATTTTAGATTTTTTCATATTTAGGGTATTAAGTAATTTTAGGGTAATTAAAATGATATTAAATAGTAGTTAAGTTACGGTAAATGGTAATTTTTTTAAGGGTTTTGCAATAAGGTATTTTTTGAACTTCATTTGATTGATTTTGAAATATACACCCCCCTATCAAAAATTTTCAGTCTTGGAACGCTTCCAAAGGTAAATAAGGGGTTTTTAGCCTTGTTTTCGACCTTTTTTAAGTTGGTTTAACTGATTTTCAATGTTTTAACTCTTAAATAATGCTATTAAGCGTATTTTTTGAAGTGCCTTTGAAAAAAACCGTCATTTTAGTACCATTTTTGGCTCAAAATCGGACTTTTTTTGTTTTATGCTATTTTCGGGGTTTTTTTGCCTATTTGGTTAATGCTTTTGTTTTGTTGGTATTGGTTGTATATGCCGTATAGCTTCCTTTCGGAAGTTGAAGACAAGCTACCGTAAAAAAAAGTATGGGAACGTTAAGGCGTCTTTATAACAAAAATATTTATCAAATTTTATCATTTCAAATTTTTATTTAATGTATGTATCTGTTTTTCATTGTTATACGCTTTTTCCCACGTGAGTAATACTTTGCTTTTGGTTGGTATGAAGTGTATTTTTTCGTTTTCCCAGTTCTCTATAAACCGCTTTGAAGTGTAATAACTTTTTATTGTCATCGTGCTATTTTTGTACTGTACTAAAATTTCGTTCAACAAATCGGACTTACTTTTTTTG
>JAYVBR010000489.1:0-2379 GCA_043750395.1 Bacteroidota bacterium
TTCGGCAGCGTTTTCCATTATTTTTCGTTCTACTTTTTTATTGAATTTATTGAGAATAAAATATATCAAAGCATAAAACGGAATCACTAACAAAATAACCAAAGCCAATTTCCAATAATAAGTAAACATCAGTGAAAACGAAAAAATAACGATAAAAACATTTACAATCATATCGATTGCCACTTCGTTTATGAAAGAACGAATTTTTACGGCATCGTTAATTCGTGACGTAATTTCGCCAATTTGCATAGTATCGAAAAATCTTTGTGGCAAACTGAGCAAATGTTTGTAGTAACCAAGAATTAATTTGGCATCGATTAATTGACCCGTTTTCATTACAAAAATACTTTTTTTAGTGCCAATATAAGCCTGTAATAAAATTATTGCAAGCATCGAAATACTCAATAAATTTAATAGTTTTAGGTTGCCATCTACCAATACATAATCAGTGATTTTTTGAATATAAATAGACATTGCTAACCCAAGAATTGTAAAAACAATTGCTCCAAAAAGTGCTTGGATTAAAATGGTTTTGTGTGGTTGGATTAAATTCCAAAAACGATTTATTGCAGAAGTTTTATCGTTGTAAGTTCGAAAGTCATCATTTTTAGCAAAAAGAACTAATACGCCTGTCCAAATTTTTTGAAAATCCTCGATAGCATAAGTTTCCATTTTGCCAAATGCTGGATCCATAACTGTTACCATTCCTCCTCCTTTGGAGGAGTTAGAGGAGGTTTCGACTTTGTAAATAACCAAATAATGATGCAATTGTTCTTTTACGATTACGTGAGCCATTGCAGGAAGCGGAATTTTATCTAAAGCATCAATTCCACCTTTAACACCTTTGGCAATGAAACCCATTTTTTCGGCTGCTTCGATTACGCCCAAAACATTGGTACCACGCTTGTCTGTATTTGCAAATTGTCGGATTCTTGCAATTGGAAGGTTTACATCGAAATGATTGCCGATTGAAGCCAAACAAGCTGCGCCGCAATCTTGAATGTCGTGTTGTTTGATTTTGGTAGTTGCCATTTTCTGAATTTTAGGTTTTCAGAAAATAAAAATGTAATTTGTATTATTCGATAAAATTTAAAAGTTTTTCTATCAGCTCGGGATTTCTTCTGTCATCGATTACAAGTTGTGCGATTAAAGTATTATCTTGAATGTCAAATCCTATAAAAATATGATTATGAGAAAAATAAAACAGTTTTTTATCTGATGTTTTTTTTGGCAGTGCTATAGAAAAATCTAACGTTTTTAATTTCAAGTTTATTTCTTTGTACAATCTTGAACTATAAATTTTACTTTTGTTTTTATTGTTGTAAAACTCCATAATTTCTATCATATCTAAAGAAGAATTTGTTGACCAAATTACTTTTCGTTTAGCCATTCTTCTACTTTTTTATCCATTTCATCTTGAGTCAAAAAATCTCCATCTTCAAATTGTTTTCTTGATTTAGCTAATTTATCTAACTGATAATCAGACAAAACATAAACCTTTTCCTCTTTTTTATCGACAATTTTCTTGATTTTATCTAAAACTGAATCATCATCGATTAGATTTATTCTCGAAACCAAATATTTTTTTAATGCAATTGCTGTCATAACAATACTTTTTATTCACAAATTTACATATTATTTTCTGGATTTATATTTATTTTTTATATTAATTAATAACTGCAAACTGCTACTGTAAACTGCCAACTATTTTTGGATTCAACCAATCATCAACTTTGTCAAACAGCAAGTCGAACAAACTTCGACGAGCAATTATGTATCTGGTTGTTAATGTCATTCCTTTAGAAACATTGGTTTTGTAACCCGATTTTAGTTTCATTTCTTTGGTATTCAATTGGCAACGCACTTTAAAAAAAGCCTGGTTTTCTTGCAATGTAATGTTGTTGTCAATCTCGATAACCTTTCCTTCCAACAATCCCCATTGGTTGTAATTGAATGCGTCAATTTGAAATTTCACTTTTTGATTTTTTCTAATTAAACCAATATCGTTTGGTGAAACATTGCTCTCTACAATTAAATTATCGGTTGCAGAAATATTTGCAATGGGTTGCGATGCGTTAACAAATGAACCAATTTGCAAACCCGAAAAATTCTCGATTGTACCCGAAATTGGTGCTAAAACTACATAATTGTTTTCTTCGACATTAATTTTGGCAATGGTTCCGTTTCCATTTTTGATTTGATTTTCTAAATCTAGTTTCTGGTTTTCCCAAGTTGCTTTTTGTTGATTCACAAAACTTTGCAAAGCTTGATTGGCAAACTTCAATTCATATTGAAATTTTTCGAATTCAGATTTGGCAATGACATCTTTATCGAACAATATTTTATTGCGGTTGAAATTGCTTTGCGCTTGTGCAACTT
>JAYVBR010000490.1:0-12692 GCA_043750395.1 Bacteroidota bacterium
CACAACCAGCACCACTACCGATTGCATCTTTTTTTAGTACTATCAAATTACCTTCATCTGGAGTGCCTCCTGCATAGTAACCTATTGTTCCATCACAACATATCTCTCTAACAACAATGTTCAAATAACCTTTCCAGCGAATGTCCCTATTGTCACCATTTTGAGTATAAAGAAATGCTGTTCCAAATGTTATTGCTTGTTGACCATTTAAAAGTCCTGCGTAAGTTGGATGATTTTTGGTCGCAATCACAAATTGAACATTTAAGTTACCCACATTAGTTCCTGGATAGAAGGCTTGTACTTGCGGTGTCCACAATGCAACATCTTCATTGGTTGCATTAAAATCAGCATTTAAAATATCAATTTGATTTTGTGCCAGTTGTCTCAAGCAAGGTTTGTCTGGCGAGTTTGCGACAACTTCAGGAAAATGAACCGCTACCGGGATAATAATTGTTGCATTGGTACTTCTAGCCGATTCATTTTGTGGATCTTGAAGTTTTACCAATTCAATTTCAAATCTATTTTGCAAATCTAGATATTTTTGTTTTGCAACTGGATCAGACATTATTTGTTGCATATAGGCATCGGTTCCACAAGTTTTTTGTTGTGAAAATCCTAATTGAAAAATTAGTAAAGCAAAAATTAGTTTAAATTTCATAATGCTTTAATTTAGATTTAATTTATTTTTTAATAATTTTTAGATAATTGTATTTGTTATCCGATTTATTGAATAATATAACAAAATAGAGCCCTTCTGAAAAAGATTCCATATCGACCTGCAAAGTGTTAACATCCATTTTTTCAAGTTTTGGTGTAATGTACTTTCCATTTATGTCATAAAAACTTAAACTAAAATCATTTGTATTTGTCTTGGTATCTATTGTGAAAATTCCTTGTGTAGGATTTGGAAAGGCTACAATATTAGAAATAGAATTAGATATAAAATTATCAATCGCCAAGTATTGTTGAGAAGCCATTGAATAACAAGAATTAGTTATTTGATAATTACTTCCAGAACAAGGATTTGAAACTCGTTGAATGTATAATTTTTTACCAATCAAAATAAACTTCAATTTTCCGTTTACTTCCGATTCTGAATATACATTTGGAGTATCATTATTCAAAACCGTCGATGATGTTGAGGCTCCAAAATGTCTGTAATTGATAACGTGAATTAAATTTCTATCAAAATCGATACTCAAATAAATTGTTGCGTTTGAATTATTACAACTGGTGTTTACATTTAGTTTAACGAATACACCAGCTTGTGTTGCCGATAGTGATGAAAAATCTTGAACTAAATTTGTATTTGCATTTGTTATTATATTGCTAGAAAGTACATTGTTGCAATTCGAAGGTTCAAGTGTGTTATCAACACCATTTTGATCATCGTCCAGAGCAGACCAGCAAGATTGATTTACTCTAAAATTCGCAGCAATACAAGCATCTGATGTTCTTTTTACATATAATTTTTTATTACTAATGAAATAATTTACTTGTGCATTAGATGTTAACGAACTGGTTATCGAACCGCTTTCATTTCCTAATATGTTTGAGGTTGAAGTTGCGCCAAAATGTTTGTATTCGAGCACATTAATTACGTCTGAATTCAAATTCACAATTGCTTTTAAATTGTTACTTGTATTATTACAAGAGGTAAAAGCATTAAGATTTATATAAAAAAGTCCACTTGTAGCATTTGAGAAATTAGTCACTAATACATCGCTATTGTTAGTAACCGATGCCGATTGTGGTATAACATTATTACATTTTTGCAATTCAGATAAATCTCCATTATCTATACCAGTATTTGCATAGGGTTTCCAACATGAGGATTGTATAGTAACTGTTCTGTTTGTCTGGCCAATCGAAGCACAATAATTACTAACATGATTCAAATACAATGAATTATTGTTTAATGAGAATGAGATTTTCGCCCAACGATCGCTGAAACTGGTTACCACAGCAGAATTATCGTTAGTAACCTGAACTGGTAAAACACCATCGTCAAAATGGCTGTAACGAATGACACTTATTTGGTCGGTATCTAAATCTATTATTGCATTTAAACTACCCGTAAAATTACTACAATTTGTATAAAGATTGAGTTTTACTAAAAATTTTCCGGTTGTAGCTCCGTTAAAATTAGTTACTAATCCTTGTCCAGTAACAGCAATACTTGGTTGACTTACAATATTATTGGCACAATTTACTTCATAGTCATAATCTGAGTTTAGTCGCAAGCAGTTTGCAACATCATAATTTACATTTACAAAATTAGCAATTGTTTTAGTGTCTGATATTCCTGAATTATTGGTTACTTTTAATGTGGCATTGACAGTTCCAGGAGATAAAAATTTCACAATTGGGTTTTGAGAATTTGTACTTGTACCATTTAAGTATATTGGTGTTTTAGAAAAAGTCCATTCCCAACTGGCACCTGTGTAATCAAGAATACTATAATCGCTAAACTTGACTTCTTGATTGACACAGATTTCTTTTACATTAGTTGTTGGTTGTGCTATTGGATAACTTTTTTCATAAAAAGATATTTCTTGAACACCCATTTGTCCAGCAACTCTTAATTTTTCTTTGAAATGAGATGCTTTTAAAAACATATTGCGCCTAGCGGTCAGTATCATTAAGTTGGCGGAATAATCAACCCAATCGGTCATTGTATTATTTCTATAAAAACATTTTGCTATGCCGCCAACTTGACCCATTATATAAATACCACCGTTGGTACCATATTGATGAATAATTTGCTTAGGAGCAAAATCGTCCAATGATGAGGTATTTAGGTTAGTCCAAACTTGACCACCATCGGTGCTTTTAAATATTTTAATTGCTGAATCATAAGTATTGTGAGCCAACCAAATTTCGTTTACGTTTGTTTGCGATACATCAATAAAACAATCACGACCATTAGGTTTTAAATCTACATTATTTATAGTCATATTGCAATTAGTCCAATTTAATCCGCCATCAACAGTTTTCCGCAAACCATCAGTTTGCGTTAAAGCATATATCACTTTGGCATCTTTACGTGTAGTTTTAACATCCCAAACTAACGAGTTAAAACTTTTTAAAACTTGACTTGTTGCACCATTATCATATGAAATTCTAACGTTATTTTCTAATCCTGCATAAATAATATTACTATTGACTGTATTAGATGTGGTTTCGCTATTGCGTTCGCCAAAGTAATAAAGATTATTCTCTAAAGTAAAAGAATAAGAACCAGTTACAATAGGATTGTAATCAACATCTATTAAACGAAATTTATTACCTAAGCCAAATAAAGCGGCTGGCCCAAAATAAGCTATCGAGTTTGGTCGGCTAAAAATAGCTTTTCCAGTTGCTTCTTCTGCTCCACCAACAAACAATGATTTTCTGTTGATCCAATTTGGATTAAAAATATCATTACCATTATGGTATTTTCCGCCGCCCATTTGATCGGTATTAAAACCCAAATCAAATCCCCAATAATCTAATGTATCAAGACCTTTGCACGTACTTTTCCAGTTAGAAAGTTCTGTGAATCCATCTGTCGATTCGCTCACGCCACCATCTGTAGAAAGTACAACTGTGTTTCCAAAAAGCACCATATCTTGTATGTCTGGATGGGTTTTAAAAGGTGGTGAATAACCACCAATGGCATTAAAATTTAAACCGCCATTTGTTGATTTATAAAAATCGCAAACTCCAACAAAATAGGTGTTTACATTGGTAGGAGAAATACCGAAAACAAAATCGTAAAAGCCTTGAGAATAATTAATATTGGTTGTAGATAATGATGAGAAACTTTCGCCATTGTTAGAACTTTTTAAAATTTCAAATTTATTTTCAGTATCAAAAGAAACACCAGTTAAAGAGGCAATTGCAACTAAATCTGGGTTTGCTTCCGAAACGGCTATTAAAAACCCTTGTTTATTGGCATTTATATTGTAGTTGGTCGGTTTTAAAATCCAAGTCAATCCGCCATTGATGGTTTTATAAAAATCGCCTTGATTGTTAATTGCGTAGGCAATTGTTGAACTGCCTGGTTTAAATTCGACATCTTTAAATTCGCCTGTTTGTTTTTGGCTAAACGTAAGACCCGCGTCAAAAGAAACAAAAATCCCATTGTTGGTAGCTGCAAAAATAGTAGTTCCATTTGTAGACCACAAGATTTCATTACAAACTTCTGTTAATGGCACGACCGTCCAAGTTGCTCCTCCATTAGAACTTAATCTAGCAGGTTTGCTTCCATAAATAATTTTATTGGGATCAGTAGGATGAAAAGCGCTTGGACCACCCCATTCACCTATACCGCCATATCCGTTTAAATAAGTCCAATTTGATCCGCCATCAATAGTTTTAAATAATGCACCATTATCTGTACATGCTAATCTGATGTTAGTTGCAGAAGGTGCAACACTTATAAAATATACATTGGTGTTTTGAACTGTTTGTACACCATCTTGAATGATTTCTTTGGCGCCAATTTGTGACCAATTGTTGACTAGAGTATTTTTTTGATTGATTGTAGTTGCTGTTTTATTAGCTCTTTCTGATTTTTTGAAATAATCATTTTTAGATGGTAAATTAAGATTTCCTGCAGCATTGATCCATTCGCGGGGAATCATACTGGTAAAGTGTAAAGCAAACCTAACGATTGGATTTTCAGAAATACTTTCTTTAAGTTCGTTTTCAAACTCTTTGTCAGATTCTCGATTGGATTGGTTATGTACTTTTTCTTTCTTTTCTTTTTTCTCTTTTATTACCCAATCGTTAATTTCATCTTTTAAATTTTTGATGTTTATTTGGTCAGGATTATCATAGAATTGGTTTGCCCAACTTGGCGTTTCGATTGTTCTAGTTGGTAAATCAGAAAAATTAATAAAATCTTTAATACTCGGTTTGATTTCTTGAGAAAAAGAATTTAAATTAAATAAAAATAATAGCAATAAATAAATTTTAGTTTTCATGGTTTTTTGGATATTTATCTAGTAGGTTAGTAATATTTACAAAATTAGTATTTACTAAAATAATGTATTATTAAAAAACGACCTTGATTCCTAAAAAACGATATTTATTTAGCTATTTTAATGATCAAAATGGTATAAATAAAAAAGCAAACTTTTATTTTATTAATAAATTCTTGGTCACAACCGAATTCGTAAACTGAATTTTTATAAAATAATTACCTTCCGAAAGATTTTTTATATCTAAACTCGATTCGAATTTTGCAGTTTTATATACTAAATTTCCTTTTAAATCATAAATAGCAATAGATTGAACTTCTGAATCTAAATTATTGTTTCCAAGGTTTATTTTCAAAATATCAGTTGCAGGATTTGGATAAATTTTAATTTGATTCTCATAAAACTTATTTTCATTTATTGATAAATTACTTGTAACCGTTTTTCTAACAATTATTTCGTTATCTAAAATTACATTTTTACTCCAAATAAACTGTGCATCATTCGTAGGGTCGTCAAAAATATTTGTGAAATTTGTATATGAAGTTTTGTTATTAACGCCAATTGTAGCATTAGAATAAGTTGTTGCGCTTGGCCAAGTCGAATCGTCGAAACTTGTTGTTGTCCAATTATTTGGTCTTGCCCAATGCAAACCATAATAAGTTGTACCCGAATTGCTATCTGCTGTACCACAATTTGTCGAAATTCGCGATGTTCCACTTTCGGTTGCACACGTCAAATTCATTATTGGTGCTGTATAAAACGTTTGAGCTTTCCAATCTGTTCCTGTTTTTGCAACAATATTGTTGTTAGCATCTTTAAAAACGGCTACCATTCCGCCATCGCCACAATGATAAGTAAATCCACCATTGGTTTCGGCACCAACGCCCAAACGTTCTTCCCAATCGACCAAAAGCATAGCAATTGTGAACGGGCGATTGACTTTAAAACGAACAATACTCGAATTAAATTCTGTAAAAGGAACTCTGTCTTTGCCAACTGCAACACCGTTAATATACATTTCAAAATAATTGTCGGCAAAAACATAGGCTGTAAATATTTCGCCAGTCGCATCAATTGTAACAACATCTGAACCATTTAATGCCAGCAACGCATTTGCAGAATTTGCATAAATGTTGCCATTGCAACTATTGTGTAAATCTGATGCAAACGGAAAACTAGCATTTGCAAAATTGGTAACCGCGGGAACTGTCCAAGTTGTATTATCTGCTGCAGTTATTGTTCCAACGGCGGTTACTCTACTAGCAACACTGCAAGTGCTATAAAGATTTTGAGTAGTGATATTAGTCGCCAAACCTTGAGTAACCGATGCTGTGCCTGTGTATTGTGCGAAAGCATTTATTGTGAATAACAAAAATAGAATTATTTTTTTCATAATTTTTATGTTAAAATAAATGGCAACTTTTAGAAAGCTGCCATTTATTATTGATGTAATTATTTAACCAACAATTTTTTAGTCACAATTGAATTCGTAAACTGAATTTTTATAAAATAATTACATTCCGAAAGATTTTTTATATCTAAACTCGATTCGAATTTTGCAGTTTTATAAACTAAATTTCCTTTTAAATCATAAATAGCAATCGATTGAACTTCTGATTCTAAATTATTGTTTCCAAGGTTTATTTTCAAAATATCAGTTGCAGGATTTGGATAAATTGAAATGTTTTGCTCGATTGCAGTAAATTTATCCGATGTTAAATTCGGAACTGTACATTGCGCTGGACCATTATAATTAGTTGTTGTTGTGCCGGTTGGTGTTACATATTGAAAAGTATAAAGTCCTGCAATTGTTGCTGTATAATTGGTTGCAAAACCAGAAACGCCGCTTTTAGTATAGGCAGTGTTGTAACCATTATTGGCGTTTGCAACACAAGAAGTTATTAATGCATTTGCAAGCGGTTGCCAATTTTCGGTTCTAACTGGCCCGCCTTGTGGTTGCGGAATAATTTGTAATGAAGCATCTTCGGTAACAAAACCAACCATATTACCTATCATATATGGTGAAGCAGCAGTTCCATGATAATGATAAACCCCATTCAAATAATGTCCGTGATTGGCGTCGAGTGTTGCCATTGCTGAACCATTTGGCTCTAAACTTCCATAAACAGCATATCCATCAAGACCAAATGCAATGGGCAAATTCGAGGTTGTTTGACCTAAAGTTATCAAATGCAACGGCGCAGTATGATAATGATAATCGTCGCCACGACCACAATGTCCACCATAATTGTCAAGCTGACCATCTAGAAAAGCATCTACACCAGTATTGGTATAAGGATTAAAAATCGGAACGCCATTTGCTGCCATTGCGATTGCACCTCTTGTAAAATGTGCAGGCGATACAGGAACTGGTGTTGCTGCCAAAACTGGGTTCAACGGAATTGTCCAATGATTTGTGTTTATATAACATTTAGACATCGGAACTTGTTGTTGCCAACCGTTGCTGCCAATGCCAACCATCATTGTGTGATTCGGAATTCCTTTTGTGTTTACATAGAAAAAATTGGCATCAAAAGTTGTACTAACTGTCGAAGCAAACGGTGCAAATGCCGATGTCATAAATGCAGGATCGGTTATTGAAAATGCTTTTTTGGCAAATCCAAATAATGAAAACAAAGTACCTAATGCAACTATTGGCATTAAGTAAATTAATTTTTTCTTATTAGAATATCTAAATAAAATTGATGTTAAAAGCATTAGAAATAAAACGGCAAAACCATATTTGAAATAAAAACTTGTTGGTGTTACAACATTATTTTGATTTACAATATTGGTGTTTATTGCGTTAATATTACTTGCTTTTCGATTTGCAAATTCTTGATCTAATTTAGAAAATGATGTTATTGGAAAATGTACAAAATTGCTGTGTGCATCTTCGATATAAACATTTCCATTTTTCATCATTGCAAATGAACCTTCGATAATTTTGTTTTCTTTTTCGAGTTTCCACAGTCTTAAATTGAGATTGTCAGGATTAATTGTGTGTGCAAAAATAATATTGCAACATAAGAATAGTAGTAATAATGATAGATTTTTCATAGTTTTTGGTTTTTGTAATTTTAATTTTTTTTAAGCCTGTTAATTGGTTGCAAATAATTTCTAATTTCTTGGATTAAATCATCAAATTTATCGAGTTGCTGCGGCGTGCAAAGCGCTTTTAATTGTTTGGATTGATTAATTTTTGATAATTCTATTTGGTATTCGTTGTCGCTTATTTTTTTTGCTAATGCTAATATTTTTCTATCATCAGCAGTTTTTTTGAACATTTCTGAAGCCAATAAATCTTTATCTTGATTGATAATCTCTTTTAATTGTGATTTTCTTTTTTCATTTTGCGATCTTATTTCTTCGAATTTTTCAATTTGATATTCAGATAAATTCAATTCTTTCTTTAAAATTTCAGATAATTCTGTTTTATGTTCATTTCTTGGCGGCAATAAATCATCGTTTTTTGGACGAATACTTCTGATTGAAAAAAATGTTATAGAAACTATATTTAAAATTACTAGAAAAAGTATTGTTCGAATTAAAAATTTATTTTGACTAAAAACATCCATTTTATAATAACTTTAGTTTACAATAATTCATCAACAATTGTTTGGAAATCGGCTTTTCTAGAAAGTTCTGTTTCATATGTATTGGATTTTAAAGAATTTAATGCAAATCCAAAATTGATGCAAACCAAAATCAAAACTGCAACACTAATTTTAGAAATTTTAAATGCTTTAGATTTTTTTGTTGCAAACAATTTTTGTTCTAAAGCAAAATCCCAATTATCTGACGGAATAATGTTATCGATAGATTCGAATTCTTGTAATGCGATTTTTATATCTTCTGGCTTCATATTTAGATATTTTTTATTTAGACGTTTTTAATTTTAATTTCTGGCACTATATTTTAATTATTTTTTAAAATAGCGGTTAAATCATTTGTAACTTTCTTTTTTGCTCTATAAATAAGGCTTTCGACTGCAACAGTTGTGGTTTTCATAATATCGGCAATTTCTTGATTTTCGAAACCATCAATTTTACTTAATGTAAATGCAACACGTTGATTTTCTGGTAATTGATTTAGTACTTTGCTGATTGTTGCCATTTTATCGGATGTTTCTAAATCGGCATCAGGCATTTTTCCGCCAGAAATCCAATTGGCAATATCGTCCAAATGCAAAATTTTACCTAAAGAAGAAATTCTTTTCTTTCGGTTGCGTTTTTTTAGTTCGTCGAGACTTTTGGTAACAGCAATTCTATAAATCCAAGTAGAAATTTTCGAATCACCTCTAAACGATTTAATAGATTGAAATACTTCAATAAAAACCTCTTGCGAAACATCTTCGGCATCTTCTTGGCTTAATAAAAACTTGTAACAAGTACTTATTACCTTTATTTTATATTGGGTTACAAGTTTGTTAAAAGCAAGTTTGTCGCCAGATTTTAATCGTTGTAATAAATCGGCATCGGTCAAAAGTTGTAGTTTGAGATTGAATAAACCATTCTTTTAAGTTTATTCAAATGTAGAAGTTTTTTTATTTTAAATCTTTTAAAACTAAAATAAATAAATTATGGTTTAATTAGTTACAACCACAGCCACCAGAACCACAATTTTTATCGGATTTTTTCTTGAAGAAGAATTTTTTTATCAAATAAAAAAGTGCAAAACCTAGAATAGCAAATACAATAATTTGTTGAATACTTTCCATTTACTTCAGAATTTGATAAGCCAAAAACGCAACCAAATAAGCAAAGCCAGACATAAAAATTAATTGTCCCAAAGGCCATTTCCAAGAATTGGTTTCGCGTTTAGTAACTGCCAATGTACTTGCGCATTGCATTGCAAATGCATAAAAAAGCAACAAAGATATTCCTGATGCGAAATTAAAAATTTTATTGCCCGTTTTCAAATCGGTTTCTTGTTGCATTTTGTTTTTGATGGTTTCTTCATTATCAGTTCCACCAACACTATATATGGTTGCTAACGTTCCAACAAAAACTTCTCGAGCTGCAAACGATGTTAAAACAGCAATGCCAATTTTCCAGTCATAACCTAGCGGTTTTATTGCTGGTTCAATGAATTTTCCAAGTTTTCCTATATACGAATTTTCAAGTTTATATGCCGCTATTCTATTGTCTAATTCTTCTGATGATAATTTGTTTTCGGTTGCATATAGAATTTCATTTCTTGCATTATCAAAATTTTTGCTTGGTCCAAACGATGCCAAAAACCACAAAACTACCGAAATTGCAAGAATAATTTTTCCTGCACCAAGAACAAAATCTTTGGTTTTTTCGATAACATTTATGAACACATTTTTAAAAATCGGTAATTTATAGTTCGGCATTTCGACTACAAAATAGGTTTTTCCCTTTATTTTTAAAATTTTATTTAAAATATATGAAGAAAAAATTGCCATTCCAAATCCCAAAAGATATAACAACATTAAAGTTAAACCTTTCATATTAATGATGCCCAAAACACGTTCATCTGGAATAACCAATCCAATAATTATAGCATAAACTGGCAATCTTGCCGAACAAGTTGTAAATGGTGTAACCAGAATTGTAATTAATCTTTCTTTCCAATTTTCGATATTTCGAGTTGCCATAATTGCTGGAATTGCGCAGGCTGTACCTGAAATAAGTGGCACAACACTTTTGCCCGAAAGCCCAAATCGACGCATTATTTTATCCATCAAAAAAACTACACGACTCATATAACCGCTTTCTTCGAGGATAGAAATAAACATAAATAAAAATGCTATTTGTGGAATAAAAATCAGAATGCCACCAATTCCTGGAATAATTCCTTGTGAAATTAAATTAGTTAGTATTCCTGCTGGCAATTTCGCATTGGCAAATGAACTCAGACTTGCAAAACTTTCATCTATAAATTTCATTGGTTCTTCTGACCAAACAAAAATTGATTGAAAAATAAAAAATAATATGAAAAAGAAAATCGCGTAACCCCAAATTCTATGTGCTAAAACTCGATCTAATTTTGCTCGAAAATCTTTGGCTTTGGATGTATCTATATTTTGTCCAACTTTCAAAACTTCGTTAATGAATTGATATCGTTTTATGGTTTCTTTTTGTTGTAAACGTTTTAAATCTGAATGAGATTTTGTAAACGAACCTCTAATTTCTTTTCGATCTAAATTTAAAAAATTTACATCTTGCGTAATAACCAACCACAATTTATACAGTAATTGATTTGGGAAAGTTTTGCGCAAATTATCGAAATATTCTTGGTCTATAACCGATGCGTTAAGGCAAGGTTCGGTTGATAAATTTTTATAATCAACAATTAGATTCTTGAGTTCGGTTATCCCAAAACCTTTTCTTGAACTAACCAATACAATTTTTGTTTTCAGCACTTCTTGAAGATGCGGAATATCGAGTGAAATTCCTTTGTATTCCATTCTGTCAGCCATATTTATGACTAAAATTGTCGGAATTTCAAGATCTTTTATTTGAGTGAAAAGCAATAAATTTCTTTTCAGATTTTCGACATCGGTTATTAAAAGCACAACATCTGGATAAAGCTTGTCGTTTTTATTCAATAATAATTCTATAACAACATTTTCGTCTATCGAACTAGCATTTAAGCTGTAAGTTCCAGGCAAATCAAGAATATTAGCTTTAATATTATTGGATAGTTTGCAAAATCCAATCTTTTTTTCGACAGTAATTCCAGGATAATTTCCAACTTGTTGGTTCAAACCAGTTAGTTGATTAAAAACCGACGTTTTACCAACATTTGGGTTGCCAATCAAGGCGACGTTTATGTTTTGGTGGCTCATCATAAAACAATATCAACTTCGATTTCACGAGCAGTTTCAAGTCGAATTGCTAAATGCGAACCATTTATATCCAAAAATAGAGGATCACCAAAAGGTGCAATTTGCAATAATTCTACAATATTTCCGGGTAAACAACCCATTTCAAGCAATTTTAAAGGCACAGCATCAATATCAAAATCTTTGATTATGGCTTTTTGACCTTTTTTTAGGGATTGAATTGTGGTTTGCAAAATTTATTTAGAATGAATTAAGATTGCAAAAGTAAGGAATATAAATTACAATTTCAAAATTCAATTTTAAAAATCAATTTCAAAAGTCAAATTCATTTCAATCTAATTTTTATTTTTCTTTTGACAAAAACTCAATGTCTTCAATTAATTGATTGATATTTTTAATGCCATCTTCGGTAGAACCATCAAGATTTGTTCCATCATAAAAACCTCTTACTTGACGTTTTGCATCGATTAAAACAAAGTTTTCTGTGTGAACCATATCATACATTTCGCTAGGCTTGCCTTGTTTTACGGCCAAGTAAGACATTCTAGCCAACTTATAAATATCTTTTTTATCGCCAGTTACCAAGTTCCATTTTGAATCGACAACTCCATTTTTTTTTGCATATTTTTTTAAGACTTCAACATTATCTAAATCTGGCATTACACTGTGTGATAAAAGCATTACTTTTGGATTATTCAAAATAGCTTTTTGAACAATTGTTAGATTAGTTGTCATTTTAGGACAAATTGTACCGCAAGTCGTAAAGAAAAAATCGGCAACATAAATCTTTCCCTCATAATTTTTTTGAGTAATAATTTTTCCGTTTTGATTTGTGAATGAAAAATCAGCAATTTTGTGGTATTTTCTGATGTCTTGCATAGTCGAATCGACCAATTCTGGATTTACGTCAG
>JAYVBR010000491.1:0-5527 GCA_043750395.1 Bacteroidota bacterium
TCATATGATTGTACAATCAGATATTGGAGAGTTATCAAATTTGTTAAGAGATTTTAAAAAATTTACTGCCAAAAACATTTTAGAAAAAATTCAAACTGAGCCTGAGAGTCGCAGAGAATGGATGCTCGAAAGATTTAAACTAGCCACCGAAAGTCATTCTAGAAACAAAAATTATCAATTTTGGCAATATGGCAACCATCCCGTAGAAATTTATAGCAATAAATTTATGTGGTCAAAATTAGATTACATTCACATGAATCCAGTTCGAGCTGGAATCGTCAATAAAGCATCAGAATATATTTATTCTAGTGCTAGTAATTATATTTAGATGAAGGATTAGTAAAAATCACAAAAGCTGACAATCCAATTGTAGATGTTTTAAATCCACATTCCTTCCTGAAATTTAATAATTATTGAATTTAATGGCTCTAGTCTAAAAAGTATATTCGTATAAAAAAAATTTATCCACAGATTTAAAAGATTTAAAGGATTTTTACTATTCGATAATAAAAAATCTGTGATAATCTTTGAAATCTATGGCTAAATAAATATCATATATTAAATAGAATATAACCAATTTAATTTATAATTTTGAAATATTATTTGAATTTGTTTGCGGGCGCAAAGTCGGAGACATTTGCGCAGCAATTTCGATTCAACTATAAATTAAGTTGAAAAAATACTTTGCAGAGCTGGGTGCTTTGGATGTTTGAACGAGCAGGAAAGAAAAATAGTAATGTAAAGCACAGACAGTTCTGGCAACAAAATAATCAACCAATAGAAATTTGGTCTTTGAAAGTTTTTGAACAAAAATTAAATTAAATTCATAATAACCCTGTTGAATCTGGTTTTGTAACTGACCCCGTTGATTGGAAATACAGCAGTGCTAGAAATTATGGAAACAACGACCAAACAATTCTAGAAATCGATATTAATTGACTTTTTTAACAACTCGATTTAGTTGGTACGAACGGGACGCTCGCACTAGCACCAGTTATTTCTTATAACTAGCTTGAGATGTTGTTGAAACCCTTATTGAGAATTTAAAATAAAAGGAGAGGTTTTGAACAACAGCCTAAATCACTAGCTTTTTTTATCTATCACCATTCCATTCATTATAAAATTGCTTTAAGAATATTTCCATAAATTTATGACGTTCTTGGGCAATTTTCTTGCCAGTTTCGGTATTCATTTTGTCTTTTAGCAACAGCAATTTTTCATAAAAATGATTAATTGTTGGCGCATCAGAATTTTTATATTGTTGTTTCGTCATTGTTAAGTTCGGAAGAATTTCTGGATTATAAATTTGTCGGTTTTTGAATCCTCCATAATTAAAAGTTCGAGCAATTCCAATTGCTCCAATAGCATCAAGTCTATCAGCATCTTGAACAATTTCGAGTTCTATTGATGGTGTTTTCGCATCAAAATTACCGCCTTTAAACGAAATATTTTCGATAATAAAAACAACTTTTTTAATAATTTCTTCATCTACATTTTCTGATTCTAGAAAATTTCTTGCAGTTTTTGGACCAATTGTTTCATCGCCATCGTGGAATTTACTGTCAGCAATATCGTGCAAAAGCGCACCTAATTCAACAATTATTGGGTCACAATTTTCGTTTTTTGCAATCAATAAAGCATTTTTATAAACCCGTTCGATATGAAACCAATCGTGACCAGATTCGGCATTTTCGAGTTTTTGTTTAACGAATTTAATTGTTTTTTGGATGAGGTTGTTTGGCATTTAATATTTTAAGAATTTAATTTATTCATATAATTTTATTCTTTTCAACGAAATTTCTAATTCTGCAGGATTTCGTCTTGTGTCCCAAAACAAATGTATTTCTATTAAATCTTTTTGAATTTGATAATAAATATTATAATTCATAACAATTAAGATTCTGAGAAAATCATTATAAGGTTTTCCAAGAAACGGAAAACTTAGTAAATTTAAAGTTGAATCGGTTACTTCTTTGACTATTGTTTTACTATAAATTGTGCTTTTATTTCTTACAGTATAAAATTTGAGCGTTTCGAATAAATCAATTTCAGCATTTTTAGACCATTTTATTTTTGACTCAACCATTCTGACATTTTTTTATTCATTTCGGTTTGGTCAATATATTCTCCATTTTGAAATTGTATTCGTGATTCTTCAAGTCTTTTTATTTGAAATTCAGACAATTCGTAAACCTTTTCAGAATTTGAATCTATTAAATTTCTTATTTTTTCGAGAATAACATCGTCATCAATATCAATAATCCGATTGGTAATGTATTGTTTCAAAGCGATTGCTGTCATTGTAATTGTTTTAATAAATCAAATTTAATATATTTTATTCAATATTCAATCAAAAAAATCCAATTTCAAAACTGCATCATCAGCTGAAATTGGATTTTTATATATTTCAAAATTCCACTTTGATATTTAAAATTTAATATCAAATATTTAATATTAAGACTTAACCAATGCTGGTTGCACCCATTTAAAAACTTGCGATTCGACAGGAATAACCATTCTTTCAGTAATTTTATACATTCTTGATGGCAATTTCATCAGATAATCTCTGGCTTTTTCTGCTTCGTCTGTTAGTCCAGAAAGTTTTTCGATTTCCCATTTTTCGATTAGTTTTTGCATAATATCGACATAATCGGTTGCAGTGTAAACTCCAATTCGCTGCGCAGAATCAGAAAAATGCGTGAAAGCCGAACTGATTTTTTCGCCAGATTCACGTAAGAATTGTGCTGGCATTACAATTTTTTGTTTCATCATATAATTAAAAGCCAAAAGCATTTCGCTTGGATCGACTTTAAAAATCTGAGTTACAAATTCCGAGTAAGCGTGATGATGACGCATTTCGTCGCCTGCAATCATTTTACAAATTTTAGATAGCTTGTTATCGCCATAACTTTTGGCCAATTGCGCCACACGATTGTGCGAAATGTAAGTTGCCAATTCTTGAAAACTGGTGTAAACAAAGTTTTTATAAGGACCACGACCAGTTCCAATATCGAATCCATCGGCGATTAAATGTTGTGTTGTCATTTCGATTTCACGCATATTGACACGACCTGATAAATAGAGATATTTGTTCAATAAATCGCCGTGACGGTTTTCTTCAGATGTCCAATGGCGCATCCATTTTGACCAGCCGTTTTGTTCGACTTGCCCTACTCCATCAACGTCCATTAACCAAGATTCATAGGTTGGCAACGCTTCTTCGGTAATGGTATCGCCAACTAAAGCTACCCAAAAATCATAAGGCAAATCTTTGGCGATTTCGCGCAATTCTTTTACTTCATCAAAAAAAGATTCTTCTTGAGAATTAGGCAAAAAATCGGTCGGTTGCCAAATTTTTTCGACAGGAATTAAGTATTGATCAACAAATGTATCGATTTTTTGTTCGATAAATTGCATTACTTCTAAACGCATATTGTTTAACGACATTGAGATTTTAGATTGCAGATTTTAGATTGCAGATTTCAGATTATGAAAAAAAACAATAAATCTATATTTATAAATTATTTTAAATTTTCGACTATTACTCTTTCGGTTTCAAGCATTATTTCTTCGAATGAAAATTCGCTAACCGCCATAGATTTGTGAGCCGTAAAGGTAAGTCTATTTCCTAAACCTAGCGGAAATAATCCGTATTTAACTATTTGCCAAGAATTGTTTATGCTTATCGGAACAACGTGAGCCGATGGCGCATATTTACACAAAATTTTTAAACCAGTTTCAGAGAATTTCTTTGGCGTATTTGTTTTGCTCCGAGTTCCTTCTGGGAAAATCAATGCTGAACGTTTGTTGGCTTCAATATATTTAGATAATTTTGAAATTTCAACAATGGCTTGTTTTGGATCTTTTCTATCAATTAAAACCGATCCGCCATTCCTGAGATTATATGAAACGCTTGGCACGCCTTTACCTAATTCTTTTTTGCTCACAAATTTTATATGGTGTTTTCGCATAAACCAAATCACTGCAATAATGTCGTACATCGATTGATGATTGGCTACAAATATCAAAGGAACATTTTCTGGAATGGTTTCTAAATTCTTAATATCGTAGGTTGTGCCTAACAAATTGGTGCATCGAACCAAGAAAAAATTCAAAACATCTACACTTATTTTATGCGTCTGATATCCAAAAATATTCAAACATATCCATTGAATGGGATGAAAAATACACAAGAATATAAAAAATATCAAGTAATAAACCGCCGATATTGGATAAGAAATTATTTTTTTCATTGCTGTAAATAAAGAGTAAAAATACGAAATTATTTTTTAATGAAAAAATTACTTCAACCCCAAATTCCCTTCAAACGAATTAAAATCGTCTCTTTGTTTTGGTTTCACGGTCAACAAATGGTACAATTGATGACAAATAGATTTTAATTCTACATAATTATGGTTGGCTAGTGCATTGTCGCCTAAATCTATCAACTGGTTTGACTTTTCTGAATCTTTGTAATTATCATCGCTTTCGAACCGCAAGAAATAAAAATAATCGACATAACTTTCGTCTTGAGAACCATAGATATTGTCCAATAAATTTTCAAGTTCTTGGTTTTTCTTGCGAATTAAATATTTATTGCCTGATTGCAAAATCTCTTTTTCATTGCGAATTAGTTTTTGATATTCTTCTTTCTGCCGTGGATTTGCTTTTTCTAAATAAAACTCAAAACCACTTTTAATACTCTGATATTCTTCTATTTCACCCAAAATGTGTTTGTGGCGAATGATGTCGTCAAACTCTTGAATTATGATTTTTTTCAGTTCATCGATTTGGTATTTCTTATCGGTAACTTGGTCATTTTTATTTTCTAAAGCTTCGTTATACAAAACCGATAAATGATCTTGACAACGTTTTAGTTTTGCTAAATATTCAAAATTTTCGTTTGGTGCTTCATCATCAATTTCACGATTAATTTCGTCTAGCGTTTGTTTGATTTCCGATGTTAATTTTTCAATCGAAATCTTGCGCTGGTGCGGATTAAAAACTTCATTTAATTCTAAATCAAGTGCGTTAATAAAAATACCAATACTCAAATCTCGTGATTCCGAAACCTTGAAATTCAGTTCAATATCCATTCCTTTTATTAAATCTTGAGTCAAATCTTGACCCGAAATTTCTATGTAACCGATTGTTAAATTACTGCCAATCATACTTCCAGCATTGCCTTCGACAACATTAATAATTAATTTTTCGTCAGAATTTTTCAAAATGTTTTTCGAAACGGTTTTGTAAATGGTCTTTTTTAATGGCAAAATATCGTTCTTTTTGAAGATAATTTCCATATAACTTTTACCCGATTGCTCGTCGAGTTCCAAGCAAATATCGTTCGGAATGGGTTGACCCAAAATGTTGTACAATCCATTAGTAATTTGAATGTCAGCTTTGCTAAAAACCTGATTTTGATTCGAATCATATAAAAACAAACTAAAAGAGTTGGTTGTTTTTGGCAACAATGGCACAAATTCTGAGATTTTTTGATTGCATTTCAAAATTCCAGTATCAAATC
>JAYVBR010000492.1:0-5515 GCA_043750395.1 Bacteroidota bacterium
TCGCTTTCAATTCAAGAATTTTTATATATTTGTAAAAATCATTTCAAATCCAAAATGAAAAATTTAATCCTTATTATATATCTATTATTTTCTATAACCAATCAATCTCAAACCAAAATGATAATACCAGCTTATATACAAAAGGGTGATACTATTGCAATCGTTGCTACCGCTAGAAAAAATATTGACGATAACCTAAAATTCGCAACCGATTTACTAATAAGTTGGGGTTTGAATGTAAAAGTGGGTTTAACAATCGGTCTTGATATAAACCAGTTGGCTGGAACAGACGAGCAACGTGCCAAAGATTTTCAAGAACAAATGGATAATGAAAATATTAAAGCAATTTGGTGTGTTCGTGGTGGTTATGGAACGGTTAGAATGGTCGATTTGCTAGATTTTACTATATTCAAAAAATCTCCAAAATGGATTATTGGTTTTAGCGACGTCACAGTTTTGCACAATCATTTGAACACAATGGGGTATCAATCCATTCATGGAATAATGCCAGTAAGTTCTAAAGCCACGCCAGATGCAATTGAATCATTAAGAATTTCGTTATTTGGCGAAAAATTAGAATATAAAATCGATACTTATGATATGAACCGTTACGGAAAAGCATCGGGCGAATTAGTTGGTGGAAATTTGTCTATATTGTATAGTTTGCTGGGTTCTAAATCGGCAATTGACTGCAAAGACAAAATTCTTTTTATGGAAGATTTAGATGAATATTTGTACCATATTGACAGAATGATGATGAACCTGAAACGTTGCGGTTGTTTAGACAATCTAAAAGGAATTGTTGTTGGCAGTATGACTAAAATGAAGGACAATGACATTCCATGGGGGAAAAATGCTTATGAAATTATTCAAGATATTACCAAAAATTTAAAAATTCCAGTGATATATAATTTTCCAGCTGGGCATATTGCTGACAATCGAGCTTTGGTTTTAGGCAGCAAAGTTTCGATAGACGCTAATGCTGAATGTAGTATTGTTACTTTTGAAAAGCCATAAAAAATGGCAGAACATAACGAATTAGGTAAAATCGGTGAAGAATTATCTGTTGAATATTTACAAAAGAATGGTTATGATATTTTGGAAACTAATTATGTTTTCCAGAAAGCCGAAATTGATATTATTGCTCAAAAAGGAAATGTTCTTGCAATTGTTGAAGTTAAAACTAGATCTTCATTAGATTTTGGTTTGCCACAAGATTTTGTGAAACCAAAAAAAATTCAACTTTTGGTCAAAGCAGTAAATGAATATGTTATTTCTAATGATTTAGATGTAGAAGTTCGTTTTGATATCATTGCAGTTCATCGAGATGGAAAAAAATTTAATATCGAACATTTAGAAGATGCTTTTTTTTATTTTTAAATACCAAAATACATTTAATCTTTTTTTAATTGTACTTAATACCATTTATAAGTTTAAAATAGCCCAATAAACTTTTTCTTTTTCCCCAATCTTACTTCAAAAAAATCTTCCGTAACAATGGCTATGCAATATTTTTTATCATTGTCTTGACAAAAAATAATTAAGTTTCTTTAAACTATTTTAAACGTATAAATGGTATAACTATTTTTTTAGCACTTAAACCCAGATTACGCATTAGAAATCTACTACAAACAATTTTTACTGCAAAATTTGGCACTTACTCATTTTTTAGAACTTAACATATAACATATGTCTTCATTCTAAAAAACTCCGTGAGCCCCAAATTTAATTGTAAAAATCGTTTTCATAACGAATCCTAATGCGTAATCTGGGTTAAATACAATTATAAAGAGTGTCTTTCGTTTAAGTATTTGATTTAAAAAATCACAAAACAAAAATAAATAAGATTTTGGAGATTAAAAATATAACAGTATTCCAAATTTCAATATTTAACACAATCATTTTTAGTTAAAATTAAGAATTCGTTAGGAAATCAGTAATTTATTCCTAAATTCGCTCGTCATTTTATGAAAAACGCAATCTAAACCAATTGCATTAAAATGACAATTAACTAACCAACCAAAAAATTATGAAACAAAAAATTACAAGCATTGCTTCAGTATTTGCTATGTCTTTGTTTGCCGTGTCAACTTTAGCACAAGAAGCAGATAAACGAGTAAGTCAAAAATCGAAAGGCGAGAACGGATTGCCAAGTTTGATCACATTCAACGAAAAATCGAACTACAAAACATCTGATTCAAAACAAATTTTTCAAGAACAATTAGGTTTGAAACAAAATCAAAACTACAGTTTATTGAAAACCGAAACTGATCAAGAAGGTTTTACACACCAAAAATTCCAATTATTTGAGCAAGGTATCAAAGTTGAATATGCTACTTATACACTTCATTCAAAAAACGGAAAAATTGCCTCAATGAGTGGCGAATTCTACAACGTGAAAAACACAAAAAGAACCGCATCAATTTCTGCGCAAGACGCTTTTAACAAAGCAATTGCTTATACTGGTGCCACAAAATATATGTGGGACAACCAAGAAGAAGCACAATTTATCAATTATCAAAAACCAGTTGGGGAATTGGTTTTATTGCCAAATATGTCAAATCAAGGAATAGAAAACGCTAAAGATGAATTAAAATTAGCTTATAAATTTGACATTTATGCAAGCGCTCCAATTTCTCGTGGCGATTTGTATATAGATGCAAATAATGGTGAAGTTTTATATTACAACGCAACCATTAAACACTTAGGAGAATTTGCTCACGGACACAAATCAGGAGCAGTTCACAATGATGAAATTTCTGAATCTAAATCAGGGTTTGTAGCTGCAAATGCTGCAACAAGATATTCTGGAACACAATCAATTCAAACTTTATTAAGTGGTTCGTCGTACATTTTATCTGACAATACTCGTGGTGGCGGAATGCAAACTTATAATTGTAAAAAAGGAACAAGTTATACTGCTGCAGTAAATTTTACTGATGTAAATAACGACTGGACAGCAGCTGAATTTGCAAATACCAATAAAGACAACGCAGCACTTGATGCACATTGGGGAGCAGAAAAAACTTATGATTATTTTTCTACAACTCACGCCAGAAACAGTTATAACAATGCTGGAGCCAAAATAAATAGTTATGTTCACTATGATAACGCCTATGATAATGCTTTTTGGGATGGAACAAGAATGACTTATGGCGATGGTTCTGGAACTTATTTTGACGCATTAACTTCTTTAGATGTTGCTGCTCACGAAATTGGTCACGCGGTTTGCGAAACATCTGCAAACTTGGCTTACCAAAAAGAATCTGGAGCAATGAATGAAGGTTTTTCTGATATTTGGGGAGCTTGTGTTGAATATTTTGCAGCACCTGCAAAATCGACTTGGTTGATTGGAGAAGACATTGAAAGACGAGCAGGATATGCTGCTTTGCGTTCAATGAGCAATCCAAAATCGTTATCTCAACCCGATACTTATGGCGGAACAAACTGGCAATTAATTAATTGTGGAACTCCAACACAAGCCAATGATTATTGCGGTGTTCACACCAATTCAGGGGTTTTAAACCATTGGTTTTATATTCTTTCAGTAGGAAAATCTGGTACAAATGATAAAGGAAGCGTATATAATGTAGCAGGAATTTCGATAGCTAAAGCCGCGAAAATTGCTTATAAATTAGAAACTGCTTATTTATCTGCGAATTCAACATTTGCAATAGCAAGAACAGGTGGAATTCAAGCAGCTGTTGATTTATATGGAGCTGGTTCTGCCGAAGTTATTGCAACTACCAATGCTTGGTATGCAGTAGGAGTAGGCGCAGCTTATGTTTCTGGAACAACTGATACAGCTGTACCATCAACTCCAACAAGTTTGACTTTTTCTGGAACGACTGCTACTGCAGTAAATTTATTTTGGACAGCATCGACTGATAATGTTGGTGTAACTGGATATAACATTTACAATGGTACAACTCTAGCGTTTACGACAGCTACTAATTCTGCTGGACTTTCAGGTCTAACTGCTTCGACTACCTATAATTTTACAGTAAAAGCCAAAGATGCTGCAGGAAATTTATCAGCTTCAAGTAATGCAGTAAGCGTTACAACTCTTGCTACTACACCAACTGTAACTTATTGCGCATCGACAAGTAGCAGCACAGCTGACGAAAAAATCGGAAAAGTTGTTCTTGGAACAATTAACAATATTTCGACTGGAACAGCGGGTTATGAAAATTTTACGGCTCAATCTACAATATTAAAAAGAGGAACGGCTAATACAATAACAATTACACCGTCTTGGACTTCGACTAAATATAACGAAGGTTATGGTGTTTGGATTGATTATAACAAAAATGGTTTCTTTACAGATGCTGGCGAAATGGTTTTTTCTAAAACTGCTTCTCAAACAACACCAGTTTCAGGAAGTTTCACAATTCCTGCAACAGCAGTTCTTGGAACAACTAGAATGAGAGTTTCGATGAAATATAACGGAATTCCGACATCTTGCGAAACATTATCTTATGGTCAAGTCGAAGATTATACGGTAAACATTACTGCTGCAACAGCTATTACGACTTTGACAGGAGCTAATAACTCAACAAATTCTAATGAAGTTTTTGAATTGAAATTATATCCAAATCCAGTTGATAATATGTTGACAATTTCTAATTCTGATGATTCTAATGCGACTTACAAAATTATTAACTTAATTGGACAAGTTGTAAAATCAGGAAATATGAACGAAAAAGAAATCAACGTTTCTGAATTCAAATCAGGAATGTATATTTTCGAAGCAACTACAATTGAAAAAACTGTTTCTAAGAAATTTGTTAAGAATTAATTAAAAACTTTAGTTAAACTAAAAATGCCTTTCATAAATGAGAGGCATTTTTTGTTTAATTCTCTATAGAATATTTTTGGTGTGCTTTTAAAAATGTATCTAAAAAGACCAAAACTGAATCTTCGTTAGAATTTAAAATTTTATCTTTATTAAAATCTCTTAAAGACTCATATTCATTTTTATTTTTAAAATGTTCTGGGTCAAATGCCATAAAATATCCCGAAAAATACTTCTTGGATATTTCCTTTTGGTCAAATGAATGAATATTTTTATGTCTTGAATCTAATTTAATTTTTTCGAACAAATCTAAAACTGCTTTTTTTGTGCCTTCAAGAACTTGAATAAATTCTCCGTCAAGATGAAGTAAAATTCCAGAGATATTCTTCTCTCTATTTGTTTTTTGAGATTTCAATAATAAATCATTCAATTCGGTGTAACTCATAGAATTGTTACTTGCAGTGCTTAAATAAATTAATCTATACATTTTTTAAATTTTTTAAAAGAAATCGTTAAAAAGACTTCAAAGTTGTTGTAAAAACAACAATGAGTTCAAGATTTATTTGAACTCATTGTTAGAATTTTGTTTAAAAAACTTATTATTTATTAATTAGTCTTTTAAACCTTGTTCTAATTCTACTTTATATTTTTTTAAAACGCCTCTTGTCATACCCAAATTGGCTTTAGATTTATCGGCAGACAAGTAAATCATAAATCTTT
>JAYVBR010000493.1:0-2365 GCA_043750395.1 Bacteroidota bacterium
ATTTCAATAAGTCTTCCATCTCGGAAACGCTCATCGATGTTATTTCTAATTTTTGCATTTACAAATATACAGAATATGTAATATAAATTTATCGGTTTACTATAATTATAAAAATTTATTTTCTTTTTAATCGGTCTTTAAAAACCTTTTCGAATTTTTCTATTTTTGGACGAACCACCATTTGGCAATAACCTTCATTTTTATTGTTATTGTAATAATCTTGATGATAATCTTCGGCTTTATAGAAAACTGTTAATGGTTCTAAAGTGGTAACAATTGGATCAGAATAAACTTTTTCAGTATTTAGTTGATTAATGATTGAAATTGCAACTTTTTTCTGTTCGTCGTTTGCATAAAAAATAGATGAACGATATTGTGTTCCAATATCGCCACCTTGACGATTCAACGTAGTTGGGTCGTGAACCGTGAAAAATACTTTAAAAATTTCATCAAGATTGGTTACGGTTTTATCATAAACAATTTTTACAACTTCGGCGTGACCAGTGTCGCCACCGCAAACTTCTTTATAAGTTGGATTGGCATTTTTACCACCAGCAAAACCTGATTCTACAGTTTTTACGCCTTGCAAGTTTTCGTAAACTGCTTCAACACACCAGTAACAACCGCCACCAACGATTATTGTTTCAAGATTTTCATTCATTTTATTATAAGATATTAATTTTTCGGGTACAAATTCTAGGGAAACATCATTCATGCAATAACGTTTGCCAGTTGGCGCAGGACCGTCGTCGAACAAATGTCCTAAATGGGCATCGCAACGACCGCAAAGTGCTTCGGTTCTTCGCATTCCATAAGAATTATCTGCTTTAAAAACTACACTATTTTTGTTTTCTTGCTCGAAAAAACTTGGCCAGCCACAAGAACTTGAAAATTTTTGATCAGATTTGAATAAATTATTCCCACAAGCGGCGCAATAATAAGTTCCTTTGGCATCAGAATTATATATTTTTCCAGTAAATGCTCTTTCTGTGTCGCCATTTCTTGCGGTTGCATAAAGATTTTCTGGCAAAACTTTTTTCCATTCTGAATCAGAAACATTAAGTTTTTCGATTGATGTTCTTGAATAATAGGGATTGTTTGGTTTGGTAATTTCGTTTTCCATTGCGAGTTTAGTTTCTGTTTTTTGTTTTGAGTTTTGCGCACAAGCTGAAAACATAAAAAATGTCAAAAGCATTAATGAACTAAAAAAATGAGTAGGTTTCATATTTATCAAATTTTATTATACAAATATAAATCGATTTGAACCAAAAATTAAATCTTGGTTTACAAATTAACATTCATTTATAATTGGTTTATATATTGAAATTAAAATACGAAAATCAAACTGATTTGGTTTCTATTTCAATCTAATTCTCATATTGACCATATCTTTTACAAATCCCGACTTTTCATAAGATTTAATTGCTTAAAGATTAGTATCATAAACATCTAATCGCATTTCGAAAACATTTTGCGAAATGCACCAATTTTTCAAATATTCAATAATTTTAGAATTGATTCCCATTCCACGAAAATTATTATCTGTGAACATAAAACCCAAATAGGCATATTTTTCGAAATCGTAATAATTTTTGGCTTCAATTATTTTAGCATATCCAGAACCTATTATTTTGTTGTCTAGTAACGCGACGGCGACTTCTAAATCTGGATTCGAAATCATTTCATTCAAGTCATAATAAGATATTTTCCCTGATTTTAATGTTTTATCAAATGGGCGTTCGGCATCAATAATTCCTTGTTCAAAAGACAAAAGTATTTCTAGATCTTTTGGTATTGCCGTTCTAATAATTAAATTTTTCATATTTCAAAAATAATACTATTTTGAACTATAAACAAAAAAACCCAAACTTTCGAATGGGATTTTTTTATAAGTAAGAAGTAAATTGTTGTTGATAAAACGTTTATTTTACTTTGTTAAGTACTGCTTTGAAAGCTACAGGATGATTCATAGCCAAATCTGCAAGAACTTTACGGTTCAATTCGATGTTGTGCTTTTTTACTTTTCCCATAAATTGTGAATAAGACATTCCTTCTAAACGAGCTCCAGCGTTAATACGTTGAATCCATAAAGCACGGAAATTTCTTTTATTCACTTTTCTATCGCGATAAGCGTAGCACATTGCTTTCTCAACTGCGTTTTTAGCAACCGTCCAAACGTTTTTACGACGACCAAAGAAACCTTTGGCTTGCTTCATTATTTTTTTTCTTCGTGCTCTTTTAGCAACTGAGTTTACCGATCTTGGCATAATTTTGATGTTTTTTTTGTAGTAAGGCGACTTGAATTAAATCGAAAGTACTTATTGGCCCACTTCAAGGTTATTTAAAATAATTTTAACCTAAAGAA
>JAYVBR010000494.1:0-12627 GCA_043750395.1 Bacteroidota bacterium
CCTATACCAATTTGTTGGCGACCGTCCATATATGCTGACTTTAAACCCTCATTTATTAAGGCAAGTGGAGTTCCAAGTGCAACCCAGTTTTTGTTATTGGCACCTCCAGCACTTACACCATTGTCAAAAACTGCCCAAGTTGCTGGAGTTGTTGGTGGGAAAGTCGCAGATTCGAAGCCTTCAAATGGTGTTAAAATTTGAGAAAAACCTGTAAAAGTGGATAAAATTAAGACAATTAATAAGATAATTTTTTTCATAGTAATGAAAATTTAGTTAATTTGTAATGGTAGTTAAATTATATTGTGTTTTCAAATTTATAAAAAATTATTAAATCTTTACTATTTTTTTTTAAATTTAACGCTTACTAACATAATAAATTTGAATTAATATATTGTAAAGACTATTTTATGACTAATTTTGTATCATATAAAATGATATGTTAGAAGTAGAAACAATAAAATTCGAAAAAACGGTTATAGTCGGAATTATAACCCAAAAACAAGACGAAATCAAACTCAAAGAATATCTTGATGAACTTGAGTTTTTGACATTTACCGCAGGTGGGCAAGTTGTAAAACGTTTTTTTCAGAAAATGGAACGACCAAACCCTAAAACTTTTTTAGGAACTGGTAAAATGGACGAAATTGCTCATTATGTTAAAGAATTTGGCATTTCGACCGTTATTTTTGATGATGAATTGTCGCCATCACAACAAAAAAATATTTCTAAAATTATAGAATGCAAAGTTCTTGATAGAACCAATTTAATACTTGATATTTTTGCGCAACGTGCCGAAACTTCTTACGCGAGAACACAAGTCGAATTGGCACAATGTATATATATATTACCAAGATTAGCAGGAATGTGGACACACCTTGAACGCCAAAAAGGTGGAATCGGAATGCGTGGTCCTGGCGAAACCGAAATCGAAACCGACCGCCGAATTGTTCGAGATAGAATTGCATTATTAAAAGAAAAAATCAAAGTTATTGATAAACAAATGTCAGTTCAACGTGGCAATCGTGGCGCAATGGTTCGTGTTGCCCTTGTAGGTTATACCAATGTTGGAAAATCGACATTAATGAATGCTGTTGGCAAAAGCGATGTTTTTGTAGAAAATAAATTGTTTGCAACTTTAGATACAACGGTTCGAAAAGTTGTGATTAAAAATTTGCCTTTTTTGCTTTCCGACACAGTAGGTTTTATAAGAAAATTGCCTACTCAATTGATTGATTCTTTTAAAAGTACGCTTGACGAAGTTCGTGAGGCAGATTTATTGTTGCATGTTGTAGATATTTCGCATCCTGATTTTGAAGATCATATTGAGTCGGTTAATCAAACTTTATTGGATATAAAAAGTAATGACAAACCAATTATTATGGTTTTCAATAAAATTGATGCGTATAAACATTTAACCATCGATTTTGATGATTTGATAACCGAAAAAACCAAGAAACACTATACTTTACAAGAATGGAAAAAAACTTGGATGGATAATGTTGGGCAACAAAATGCTCTTTTTATATCGGCAACCCAGAAAGAAAATTTCGAAGAATTTAGAGCCAGAGTTTACGAAGCGGTTCGGCAAATTCACATTACTCGTTTTCCGTATAATAAATTTCTTTATCCTGATTATGAAGATGCAATCGAAAAAGAGGAATCGATTGAGAATTAAATATTTTAAAAAAAAATCGCAATAAAATATGTTTTTATTGCGATTTTTTATTTTGCTATTTTTATTAGAATCCGTAGTTTATGCCGAATCCGAATACTTCGCGAACTTGAACTTTAGTAATTGCATTGTCGTCATAAATTGCTTGCAATGCTTAATTAGCTGTCATATATTTATTGATTTTCATTACCAAATTCATTTGATAATCGACATCTACATTTGATGGTTTGTCTAAATAGTTAGAATACAAATTCAATATGTTTTCCATAGTAATATTTTCCATTAAAGTCACTTTGTAATATGCGTTTAATGCGGCTCCAAATTCAAAACGCATATCTTTTCCTTGTTCTACGCCAAATGCTGTTCCGTTTTTAGTGAATTGTTTGTTTACAAATATTAATCTTGAAGTGGCTGGGGCGATGTTTACTTTCAAGTTATTGCTGCGTTTCCACAACATACCAGGACCAGCTTGCAAATAGGCTGGAGACATGAAATGTGAAATTTTAACACCTGATTTTGCATCAAATCCAGAATCCATTTGAGTTCTAAAGTTCAAGAATCCTGAGTAATACCAGTAACCTTGTCCTGCTTTTTTACCATAAAGTGATGTGAATTCTAATCTGTCGTCTGATTTTAAAGTAGGACCCTCACCCAATTTAGTTAATCCGTAGGCTGCAATAATTTTGTTATCCCAAACAGATGTTCTTGAGTTGAAATTAAAATCATAATTCAAACCAAGGTTTCCTGCAATACTTGAGGTTCCGCCGCCTAACCATTCTTTATTAAATGCAGATTGACTGAAAAGAAAAGTAAATGTTCCGCCTTTTTTCCAACCCAAATTGGTTGTGTCGAGTGCTTTTTCAGCGGCTTTGGCAGATTTTTCAAGTAATTCTTTTTCGTTTACTTGTGCATTAGCTATAATTGCAGTAAAAAAAAGTGCAGCAATTAAAATAGATTTTTTCATTTTGTAATAGTTTAAATTTTTTGCAAAGTTAATAAAAAATTAAAATTAACAAAATTAGATTAAAAGACTTACAAAATAATCGATAAATAAACAAAAAAATCCGTTTAAAGGTTGTTAATTGGTTGAAATTATTTTCTTTTAAATAATGGCACAGCAGAACAAGCTTCGCCATACATAACGCTTTTGGCATACTTTTGTAAATGCTGTACAGCTAGGATATAGGCACTTTCAGGTACAGGTTTTTTAGAGCAACCTTTCAAAATAATTGGTTTGTCATTATATAAGGCATAATCTAAAGTTGGTAAAATTTCTTGATAAAGTGCAGTTTCTAAATCATTCAAATTGCCTGAAACTACTTTTTTTGCAAATGGCGCAACATAAATAGCCACCAAAATATTTGCCCAAGCTGGAACAACAGCATCGGTCGAACAATGAATTGCTACCAAACAATCTTGATAAATTGAGAAATCAAAATTTTTTAAATGTTCTCGAAAATCTTTTTCAATCAATAAAAATCCTTCGGTTAACCATTTCGAAATATCAATCTGAATGCGATTTCCAGCAACATAATAATCTTCGAGATCGAAAACCTCGAGTTGGCTGTTGGCAACTTTATTGATTATTTCCATATTATACAGTTTTCAGTCGCAGTTTCTAATTTGAATACTGAATACTTTTTTTAAAGCATTCCGAGTTCTAATTTTGCTTCTTCGCTCATTAAATCTTTGCTCCACGGCGGATCGAATGTTATTTCGACTTCGCACGATTTTACATCTTCGATAGTTTTGACTTTGTCTTCGACTTCGCGAGGCAAACTTTCGGCAACTGGACAATTTGGCGATGTTAATGTCATTAATATTTTCACATCGTTGTCTTCGTTAATCATTACGTCGTAAATTAATCCGAGTTCGTAAATATCTACGGGAATTTCTGGGTCGTAAATTCCTTTTAATTTCTTGACAACGTTATCGCCAAGGTTTATTTCGTCTTTGTATTCTTCCATTTTTTGAAAAATAAATTTAATTTTTCAAATTTAGTGTTTATTTTTTTTATCAAATAAGGAAAAACACATTTAACTTGAATTTATTAATTTTTTTGATAATTTAATACATAGATTTTGGTTATGTTTTAGAAAGTTGTGGATTTTCATAATTTAATTATTCATTTGTCATTGCTTCGCCAGTCGCACTTTCAGGCTCGTGTCAGGCTCAGGTTCGACGATAGCAGAAATCTCATTAGTTGATCGATTTATGTGATTTCTACTATCGTTGAAATGACAAATAGAAGTTTTATTTCAATGAAATAAAGAGTTTGAAATACCAACATTATTATAAAACATAACCTAGATTTTTAAGGTTTTAAATCGATTATAATTAATTGGCAGCATACAAAATATTGGCACCATTTGCCCAAGCCGAAGTATTTCGGTTGTAATAACCATACCAATCGTTGGCTGCTGGTCCCGTAGCATTGCCATCGCCGTTGGTGTCGCCACCACGAGAATCGTCTTTTAGTGAAGTTAAAAAAGCAGTAATATCAAGTGAAAGATTAATAACATTAAGACCAAAACTATTGCCTTGCGGAAATTTCATTATGGCACCTGGACCTATATTCATAGAACCCGTACTTTTTTGCAAATAACCGTCCATTACATAAGGCACTTCGGTTTCGTTGAAATTTACAGTAGTGTTTGCACCTCCGTCAGGGTAAACCCAAATGCAATTTTTGGCGTTTTTTTGAGCAGGATTTTCAGGGTTTAAGTAGGAATTATTTGGGTTTATAGAATAAGTACCATTCAAATAAATAGGAATGTTATTGTCGTAAAAAATGTTATTTGTAAAAACCGAAACAGCAGCATCTTTCATATAAGCACCTCCATAAAATGCAAATTGAGCACTAAAATTTGTGCCATTTGCTGTATGTGCAAAAACACAGCTATCAAAAGAAAAAGAAGAACCTGCTACCGAAATTAACACAGCACAACGATAACCGCTGTCATTTGCACCAGCATAAAGAAAATCGCATTTTTCAAAAATGTGTCCTGTTCCGCCGTTTAGGTATAGATTCAACCAATCTCCTTTTTGAGGTGTGGTTGCATTACCATCACCATTGGTATCGCCACAAACAGAATCGTCTTTTAGTGAAGTAAATATTACTCTGTTAGGTGCAGTTCCTTCTGCCAAAATTTTGCCATTATTTATAACATTAATATTCCCTGCACTGCCAAATTTAATAACTACGCCAGGTTGAATATTTAAAGTTGAAGTTACGGTTACTGTTCCATTGATTACATATACATTTCCTGGTCTCCATACCGATTGTATAGTAATATCGTTTGTAACAATTGTTACAGGACAACCACCAAGTGTAGTAAAGGTTTTGTTTTCGCCATATACAGTACCAGTAGCATTGGTAGCAAATGCCCTAACGTGTCCTGTTGTGTTTGATGGTAAATCAGTAAAGGTTTCTGAAAATGCACCTATGCCAGCACCCATTTCTAGCACATCATCATTATTTGGGTCGTCTATAGTTGGGTTTGGCGTTAGACTGATGCAAAT
Source organism: Bacteroidota bacterium (assembly GCA_043750395.1). Classification (GTDB taxonomy): domain Bacteria; phylum Bacteroidota; class Bacteroidia; order Flavobacteriales; family Flavobacteriaceae; genus Flavobacterium. Next base: position 5,195 of record JAYVBR010000494.1, read on the forward strand.
TCCTCGGCGGTTTACTGGGCTTCCACCATCTGAAACCACATTTCCGCCAAACGTGGCATTTCTTTCAGTAATTCCAGTAGGTGCATCGGTGGTTACAGATAACACATTTGGAGGAGCAATAGGTGCGTTGTCTTTGGAGCAACTGTTGATGAATGTTGCAAAAGCAAATAGTAGTATTATTTTTAAATTTTTCATAGTTTTTGTTTTTAATGGGTTATTAATAATGAAGTGGTTTAATTTTTAATAAATTTTGATACTGTAGATTTTCCGTTTGAAATTATTTGCAATAAATACATTCCGTTTTGAAGGTTTTCGACGTTTACAGAAGTAGCATTATTGTTTTGTTCTAAGACTTTTTTACCTGTTAAATCGGTAATTGTGATTTTATCAATATTAAGATTTTCTGGATTTTGAATGGTCAGAATGTCTTTTACAGGATTTGGAAATAAACTTATTTTTGAAGTTTCAGAAAATGACTTGGTTGTCAATGTTCCACTGCTTGAAAGTTTGGAGGCATAAATATCTAAAACAGTACTTCGATTATCATCCCAAGCAATAATTACTTCATTTTGTCCGCTTGAAATTATTTGCGGATTAGATTGATTGTCTATGGCATTACAAACAGGAACGCCATTTATTGTCCATAATACCGAACCAGTTGGCGTGATTGCTTGTGCAAAAATATTGGTATAATCATCTTGCCAAGTAATTAATAGGTTTCCTGAATTGTTCAAACACAATTGAGGCTCTTTTTGTACAGGACTGCTTGTGCAAACTTCAATTCCGTCTGTTATCCATAATGGTAATCCAGTTGTATTAATTCTCTGGGCATAAATATCGCTACCAAATCCAAATCTGCGGTCTTCCCACGTTATATATACACCGCCAGTGTTGTCTGAAATTATTTGTTGAAATCCTTGTAAAAAAGGTGCTGAACAAACGCTAACTCCGTTTATTGCCCATTGATTTAAACCCGTTGCACTAATTTTTTGAGCATAAATATTTGCATTGCCATTTCTATTATCAAGCCAACAAATAATTGCTCCACCTGTGCTATCAGCCACAATTTTTGAATCATATTGATTGTTATTTGCATTACAAATTAGTACGCCATTATTAGGCCAATAAGCAAAGCCAGTTGAACTAATTCGTTGTGCATAAATATCGGCAAAGCCATCGTTACCTCTAGAATCATTCCAAGTAATAATAACACCATTATTTCCATCTGGAACTAATTGCGGACTGCCTTGAAAATAGGCAGCAGTACAAACGGCAAAGCCATTGTTTGTAAATTGCATATTGCCAACAAGATTAATACGTTGTGTATATATATTTGCATCTGGATTACCGTTTCTGCCATCGATCCAGGCAATTATTGCTCCATTGTAACCATCATATGTTATTTGTGGCATACTTTGACTTCCTGTAGCGTTGCAAACGGTTACCCCATTTATTGTCCATTGCACCAGACCATTTCCGTTGATGCGTTGTGCATAAATATCTCCGTCATTTGAAATTCGTCTATCTTCCCAAGTAATTATAGCTCCATTAACAGCATCGCTTATGATTTTTGGCGTGAATTGTTCAGCTGGAGCAGTACAAATAGCTATTCCATCAGCATTCCAGAGTAAATTTCCATTGGCGTCAATTCGCTGAGCATAAATATCTTTGGTTTCACCATTTCGAGTGTCAGTCCAAGTTACAATAGCTCCGCCAGCATTGTCGGTAACCATTTGAATGTTTTGTTGATGTCCTTGAAAATTGCAAACTGGGTTGTTTAGCGTTGGGTCACCAATCCATTGTGCTGAAGAGGTTTGAATAGAATTGTAAATTGTAAAGAGCAAAAAAGATTTTAAGATATTTTGTATTGAATTTTTCATATTTTTTGATTTTTTAATTCGTTAATTATTCTTCGTAGGTAATCATTATTTTTACTGGTTTAGATAAAATATTACCAGAATTAGTTGCACTATTTAGAATGATAACTTGATTTGCATCAATATAATAGGTGTATAAAACTTCTCCTGTTGTTAAATTTGGTGGAAAATACTGTGTTCCATCAAAGTTGACCAAAACCGAAACCGAAAGTATTTTTTCAAAATTTAGATTATGCAATGCAATTGCAAAACCTCCTTCAGTATTTGATGTTGTTGAGGTCAATTTTCTAATTTTAATAGCTGGTGCACCAAAACCCAATTTCGTAAAACCGCCAACATCTAAAGTGGTTCTATCGCTAAATGGCATACTTACCACTCCAGCATTACTAATTGTCATATTTTTATTTAAGTTTCCGTTTTCGTTTTGAGTCCAAAAATTTAAGTTGGCACCTTTATTCCCACCAACATTTAAATTATACTCGGAACCAATATATGCCATCCTTTTTTCTGGAGATGAAATACTTGGTAACACATAATTTATACCGCCTAAACTACCAAGTGGTTGTTCAGAAGCACTTGACAAAATTAATTGTGACTGGGCATCCTCAGTAATAATCGGATTGTGAATTTCTAAAACTTTATTTGAACCACCGTGACCATAAGCAGAGGCACTCGGTTTACCAATAGCTACATTACCTAAATTTTTATTGCTAATATCACTAAAGCTGTCTACCCATTGGTTATCGGCACTGTTCAAAGCATAAGGCACACTCATTAATTGACTCGTTCCAGAAATAGTATAATTGTTTCCGCCAACTGGATCGGTTTCGGTTTTAATAAAATAACTTCCAGAACCCCAATTTATATTTGTAAACGAACCAGCAGCTGGTGTTCCGTTACCAATTTGTATGTTAACCAATCCATTGCTATTGGTGGTTGTATTATGTGTTTCTACATAAACGGCATTTCCTGTTGCCGAACCTTGCAAAATGCTAACTCGCATTCCAATAGTTGTATTTGTGACCAAAGCGTTGCTTGCATTTCTGATTACGGCTTGATAACTCATTTTTTGTGGAGCTTGAGAAAAAGAGCCAAGAGAATAGATTAAAGATAAAAGACTTAATATAGCTTTAAAAAAAGAGTTTGTTGTTTTCATAATATATTGTTTTATAATTAGTTGTGTTTAAAAAAATTATTCTTCGTAAGTAATTAAAATTCTAATTGGTTTTGACAATATGGAATTTGAATTTGTATTTGTATTTTCGATAACTATTGCAGTTGATAAAACCCCAAAATGGAATTCTTGACCAAAACTTTTAGTGTAATTTTGGGGTATAAATTGCCCAGGTTGGTATTCTAAAAGTACATTTACAGCAAGAATTTTTGCACTATTTAAACCGTGAGGTATTGAAACAATTCCATTAGATAACGAAGAAGTCGACCCTGTTAATTTTTTTACTTTTATTGCAGGCGAATCAGTCCCTAGTTTTGTAAAACCGTTTACTTCAAGTTTTGTAGTAGGCGTGAGTGTTCCTATGCCAATATTTCCGCCACTTTTTATAATCATTTTTTCGGATATTCCGTCGAGTCCTGTTTGCGAAGTGGCAAAGGTTAAATCCATTGAAACATTTCCAGAGGCAGCATTTGTTGGTACACCACTAATATAGGCTGCAATAACATCGGTAGCGTTAGCATTAAATACACTCATTGCAATGTTTGGATAATTCGAAACTGTATTGCCACCTTTTATGAGTAAACCACCATAGCCACCAAAGTTTTTTTGGTCTATAGTTACTTGTCCGTTTACATTTAATTTAGATGTTGGATTTAAAGTTCCAATTCCCACATTATCTGCTGTAGTGTTGATACCATTTCCGTTTGGTGTAGAAGCCCATTTGTTATCGGCACTACTCAATGCGTAAGGCACACTCAAGAGTTGACTAGTTGCTACAATAGTATAGTTGCTTCCGCCAGAAGTATCCGTTTCGGTTTTGACATAATAAGTACCCAAAGACCAATTTATACTGGAAAAAACACCCGTAGTGACTGTTCCATTACCAATTTTAATTGTAGCTAAACCATTTGCATTGGTAGTTGCTGTTTGTGTTTCAACATAAGTTGCAGTTCCAAATAGCGAACCTTGAAAAATACTAATTCGCATAGCAATAACAGTATTTGCAACTAAGGCGTTACCAGAATTTCTAATTACGGCTTGATAGCTAAAAGCTTGTGGAGCTTGTGCTTGTGCAGAGAAAAGAGTAAAGAATAAAGAGATAAGAAATATTATTTTTCTGATATTTTGTATTGAATTTTTCATATTTTTAGATTTTAATTTTTAATGATTTTAAAAGTTTTGATTGTATTACTTTGATTCATAACTTGAAGCAAGTAAACATTCTTTGAGAGATTATCTAAATCGATTTTAGTTTCTGAATTGATAATTTTTTGATTTAAAATTTGCTTTCCTGCCAAGTCAAAAATTTGGTAGTTTAAATCTTGAAAATCATAGTTTTCAATCATTAAATTCACATACGATGTTGTTGGATTTGGATAAACCAGCATTTGTAATGAAATTTGTGTAAATTCGTTACCACTAAGAATCGAAATTTCAAAAGGTTGTTGTAATCCTTGACTAACAGAACCAGTTGCTCCTGTAGCAGTGATATAATCTATTTGACCAATAGAATAACTTGTACTTCCGCCACTTCCTGTGGCATTTCCGCCAGAAGTTAGCATGGCTTGTTGTGCTTGAATTGTGTTGAAACCGATACATAATATTAGTATCAAAAGTAAATGTGTTTTTTTCATAAGATTCATTATTAAAGGTTTATGATTTTAATAATGTAAAATTAGCCGAATGATAAAAACCTGTTCTAATACAAAATAATGATTTATAATATCCTACTTTTATAGGAAAAAGAGAATTTTATCTTTGATTTACTTTGTATCAACTAATATTGTATTAGATTTAATAAAAATAATTTATTGTAGATTTATAAAATGAAAAAATCGATTTTAATTTTAATTCTATTCTTAACTGAACTTATGATTTTTGCGCAACAGCAACAATCGGATAGTTTGAATCGTATTATTGCAAAAATTTATAAATTACCAAGCGATTCATCTCAAGTGCGACAATTGCGACATTTGGGTTATGATATTCGAGAAATCGATAGTACGCTTTCAAAAAAACTGCTAAATGATGCATTGAAAAGAAGTTTAAAGTTAAATGACAATTATGCAACAGCAAATTGCTACAGACTTTTAGGACTTTATTATAGCAATTTCGACCAAATAGAAAAAGCATTAATTTGTCAAAATGCTTCATTGAACGCTGCAAAAAAAGGCAAACATTTATATTTAATGGCTGGTGCCTACTTTAATATTGGCAGCATCAAATATTATAATGGAGAATATGACAGCAGTATTGATTATTTTTTAGAAGCTCAGAAAATATTTGATAATCCAAAAATATTTGAAGATAAAATTGTTACTAAAAGACTTTTAGATAAAAAGCAATCAGATTTATTCTATAATATGAGTGCTGTTTTTAACACTTTAAAAAATCTCCCTAAAGCCGATGACTATATTGACAAAGCAATTGCAATAGCAACCAAATACAAAAACAATACTGTAATTGCATATTATTCTCAACAAAAAGCCGATAATTATTTTGAAAATGGCAAAACAGAAAAAGCACTTAGAACCAGACTGAAATTTTTGCCTATTTTAGAAAAAGGGGAAATTGCAAAAACATATATACAAGGATATTATCATAATATTTCATTAGAATATTTTAAATTAAATAAAATAGATTCAGCAAAAATTTATGCAGAAAAAAGTTTAAAAACAGCCAACGAAATCAAGATTAAAAATGGCATTGCTAATGCAAAATGGCAACTTGGAACTATTGCAATGAAAGAAAAACAATTTGCAATAGCCGAAAAATATTTTAACGAATGCAAAAATTATTATTTGCAAAGCGAAGATCCAACCGAGCGTAGAATCTATTTTGAAACTATGCATCAATTTATGTTTGAAACCAAAAAATATAAAGATGCCTATTTATATTTTCAAGAATATTCAATACTTAACGATACAATTTTAAACAGTGAACGAACACAACAATTTTCTGAACGCGAAGCCAAATACCAATCGGCTCAAAAAGATAAAAACATTTTAGTATTAGAAAAAGAACAACTCAAACAACGAACTTTAATTTATTCGTTGGTTGCAATTGCAATAGGATTACTTGGTTTTAGTTATTTATTGTACAGAAACTATACCGCAAGAAAACGAATAATTGAACAAAAAATAACACAATTACAACAAGAAAAGCAACTCGATGCAGCCCAAAATATGATACAAGGCGAAGAACAAGAACGAACCCGATTGGCACGCGACTTACACGATGGTTTAGGCGGAATGCTAAGTGGTGTAAAATTCCAACTGAATTCTATGAAAGGAAACGTGATTTTATCCGAAGAAAATGCTGGAACTTTTACCAAAAGTATTTCTCAAATAGACAATGCCATTGCCGAAATGCGAAGAGTAGCACACAATATGATGCCCGAAGCTTTGCTCAAATTCGGTTTGAATGAAACATTAAATAGTTACAGCGAATCGGTTTCGCAAAATTCTGATTTGATTGTTACTTACCAAAGTTTTGGTATGGAACAACGTTTGGAACAAACCAACGAAATTGTAATTTATAGAATTGTTCAAGAACTTTTGAACAATACCATAAAACACGCCAACGCTACTAAATCGAATATTCAATTGACCAGAAATGACAATTTAATTTCGTTAACCGTCGAAGATAACGGAAAAGGTTTTGATATAAATGCAATAAAGAAAAACGGAATCGGATTGTCAAACATCAACCACAGAGTGGAATACCTGAACGGAAAAATGGACATACAATCTGACATCAAAGGAACTTCAACGCATATTGAATTTGAAATAATATAAAATGATACATAAAATTTTTATAGTCGACGATCATCCAATGGTAATTGAAGGATTCAAAGCATTGCTTAGCCAAAGTGAAGAAATTATTATTGTTGGTAGTGCCGAAAATGCTTTTCAAGCAATGAATTTTCTTAAAAAAAACGAAGTTGATATAGCTTTTCTCGACATTAATCTTCCAGATATTAACGGCATCGATTTATGTAAAAAAATCAAAACCGAATTCCCTAATATTCAATGTTTGGCACTAAGTACTTTTAACGATAGAAATTATGTTTCGAAAATGATAGAAAACGGCGCAAGCGGATATTTGCTTAAAAACTCATCTAAAGAAGAAATTCTTCAAGCTATTGATGCAGTTTATAAAGGAAATATGTTTTTTAATGTCGATTATCAAAAACAAAATACTTCAAAATATGACCAAAACCCAATTTTAACCCGAAGAGAACTCGAAGTTTTAAAAGAAATTGCCGAAGGTTTGACCAACCAACAAGTTGCCGATAAACTTTTTATTAGCATTACAACCGTGAGTACACACCGTCAAAATTTAATGCTAAAACTTGAAGCCAGCAACACAGCGTTATTAAT
>JAYVBR010000495.1:0-2361 GCA_043750395.1 Bacteroidota bacterium
GAAGTTCCTGTAATGCTTTTGCTTTTTGTTCTTTGTAGTCTTTAATATACTTCGCTAATGCGTCCAAAACTTTCAACTCAATTTCGGGTTTAACTTTTAACTGGTATAGTACTTTTCTAACTGACGGAACGCTTACGTTTGCCATTTTTGCGATTTCAGTTTCTGCCCCTATTGGCAACTGTTTTTTAATGTAGTTCAAATCCATTGTGAAAATTTTTAGTTCATAAATTATTTTTATGCACGACAAATGTATATAAAAAAATAGTGCATAAAAAATTATTTTTAATTTTTTATGCACTATTTTTAATAAAAAACTTTAAATATAACTTAACCCTTTGTAAATGAATTAATTAAAAATAAATAAAATTCGTGTCCTTTCATTACTGTTGGGGGTAAAATCTCTAATTTTGGTAATCTATAATGATAATCTAACAAAATCCTATTAATGAAATAATCTAAAAACGTGGTTTTTTTTAGTTCATACTTTGTTTCAATTATATAATTGTCTAAAATATTTTCGTGCTTTACTCTCTCAAAAATACTTATTTTGATTTTCGATAAATCTTTTTTATAATTGGTGTAATTCCCTAAATACAATTCATTGTTAATAAAATTTTCGTTATTGTAAACTAATTTCTTTAATTGTAATAAACAATCTAACTGATTTTCTATGTTTGATTGTTCGTAAAAATCCCCTAAATTAGGATATAATTTTTCTCGTTGCCATTCAATAAAATTAATGAAATTTTCTAAAATTGGATATTTCGCAAATTCATAAAATTGCATAAATGTTTTTATATCAAATGGATAATTATTTTCTAATGAATTAATTACATTTTCACACAATTTAACTTCTTGATTTTGCCATTTAATTATAATATCATCAATAGTTATGTATTCGTTTTCTGTAAAAGTATTTGATATTAAACTTTTAATTTTTGTGTTTTGGTTCAAATATCTTAATAAAAAATAAATTTTGTATTCGTTACCTAAAGGACTTTTTATAGGTTTTAAATCTGTATTTAGATAATGCTTTACGGTTATTTTGCTTTGTTTTGCCATTGGTTCAAATAAGTTAAGTGTTTCTATAATGGCAAAATAACAAAAAATAAGTTGTTTTTTTGTCAAATTTTATCAAAAGTTTGTTTTTTTGGTGGCGGTTTTGGTCCAAATGTATAAGGTTGTATATAAATAAAAAGGTAAATTAACCGCTGTTTTTCTTTGTGTTGGTGCATAAAAAAACCGCTAAAATGTAGCGGTTTCTTTGGTTTAACAAGTTTTTGAAGTTGCTTGTTAAAGTGCAAATATATAAGTTTTACCAATTTACTGCAAGTAGTTCTTTGGTTATGGTGCTATCCATTATATGTCCGTAAATTTGCGTAGTTGCAAGGTTTCTATGTCCTAAAATCTTTTGTACCGTTGTTATTGAAACGCCTTTGTAAAGTAAGTAGGTTGCGGTTGTATGCCGTGCCGTGTGAAACGTTACTTTTTTGGTTATTCCTGCCAGCGTGCAAATTTCTTTTAAATAGTTGTTTATGTGTTGGTTGCTTAAATGTTCAAAACAAAAAACGCTTTTAAACGTGAAGTATTTGTTTATAATCTCTATCGGTTTGCCTTTGAAAATTTCAAATATTGGTACTCGCACGGTGTCGCCTGTTTTTTCCATTTTCTTAACTAAATATTTGTTTCCGTCAATGGTTTCAAAATCGGTTTTTTGTAAACTTATTACATCGCTATATCTCAATCCTGTGTAGGTTGCAAACAAAAATAAATCTTTTACATACTGGTATTTTTGGTTGTCGCCTGTGAGTTCCACGCATTCAAATAGTATTATTTCCTGTGGCGTTAAAAATGTTTTTTCGACTGGTTGCAAACTTATTTTAAACTTTCTAAATGGGTAGTTTTCATAACTCATCAAATTTTTGTTAATCGCTAAATTTACAAATATTTTAATGTTTGCAAAGTATTTATAAATGGTGTTATGTTGTAGTTTTTTTTCGCTTTTGCCGTCAAATGATAGTGTTTGTTTCTCGCAAAATCGGTTAAAATCGTGCAAAAATTCAAATGTAATATCTTTAAAATCAATTTCTTTTTTAAATTGTTTTAACCGTTTGAGGGTGGCGGTTTGGTTTACTTTGGTAGCGGTGGCGTGATTGCCGTTTTTGATTTCGTTTTCTATAAAATCCGTGAAATTATATTTTTGCTGTGGCTTAAAAAAGTCATCGAGCATCGACAAATTAAACGGCTTATTTTGGTTTATCAAATCCAATTCAAAATTTTCTAAATTTCGCAAAGTTTCGCTAATTTGCTTGTTTAGTTTAATTCCGTTTGCAAAATCAATTTTAATTGTTTTGGTTTTGT
>JAYVBR010000496.1:0-5496 GCA_043750395.1 Bacteroidota bacterium
GCTGGCGATATTACAACTGGTCAAGCCAATAGTTCTAACATTGCCAAAAATATTGAAGCTGGAAAAGTTGGTGGATTATTTAATATCAAAACAGCCAAAAAAATTAAAGAAATTCAAAAAATAGCTTTAGAAAACAGCCGTTTAAAAATTCCATTATTATTTGGTATGGACGTTATTCACGGTTACGAAACTACTTTTCCAATTCCGCTTGGTTTGTCTTGCACTTGGGACATGAAACTCATTGAACGCACAGCAAGAATTGCAGCTCAAGAAGCAAGCGCAGACGGCATAAATTGGACTTTCTCGCCAATGGTCGATATTTCTCGTGATCCTCGTTGGGGCAGAGTTTCCGAAGGTTCTGGCGAAGACGCTTTTTTAGGAAGTCAAGTTGCTAAGGCGATGGTCAAAGGTTATCAAGGCGATGATTTGTCAAAAAATAACACCATTTTATCATGTGTCAAACATTTTGCATTATATGGCGCACCAGAAGCTGGTCGAGAATATAACACAGTCGATATGAGCAGATTAAAAATGTATAATGAATATTTTCCGCCATACAAAGCTGCTATTGACGCTGGTGCAGGTTCAGTAATGGCATCGTTTAACGAAATTGACGGCATTCCTGCAACAGGCAATAAGTGGTTAATGACCGATGTTTTAAGAAAACAATGGGGTTTTAAAGGGTTTGTTATTACAGATTACACTGGTATACCAGAAATGACAGAACACGGAATTGGAGATTTACAAACTGTTTCTGCATTGGCGTTAAATGCAGGAATCGAAATGGATATGGTTGGTGAGGGATTTTCGAAAACTTTAAAAAAATCACTATCCGAAGGAAAAGTATCAATCAAACAAATTGAAAATGCAGTCAAACTTATTTTAAATGCGAAATATGATTTAGGTTTATTTCAAAATCCTTATCAATATTGCGATGAAAATAGAGCCAAAACTGAAATTTTTACAAATGAAAATAGAGCAGAAGCCCGAAAAATTGCATCACAATCTTTAGTTTTATTAAAAAATGATAATGATATTTTACCTTTAAAAAAATCAGGAAAAATTGCAATAATTGGTCCATTAGCCGATGCTAAAGAAAATATGTCAGGTACTTGGAGTGTGGCAACCAAATTTGAAAATTCAATTTCGTTACTAGCTGGAATTAAAGAAGTTGCTGGTGCAAATGCTAAAATATTATACGCTAAAGGAAGCAATTTAGATGACAATTCCGAATTTGAAGAAAAAGCAACTATGTTTGGAAAATCTTTAAATCGTGATTCAAGATCGAAACAAGAATTATTAAAAGAAGCATTAAAAATCGCCAAGGAATCAGATGTGATTATTGCAGCATTAGGCGAATCTGCCGAAATGAGTGGCGAATGCAGCAGCCGAACTAATTTAGAAATTCCGCAAACACAAAAAGATTTATTACAAGAATTATTGAAATTAGGTAAACCCGTTATTTTAGTTTTATTCAATGGGCGACCATTAGTCTTAAATGATGAAAAAAAAGCAGTACCAGCAATTCTTGACGTTTGGTTTGCAGGAAGCGAAGCTGGTTTTGCAATTGCCGATGTTTTATTTGGCGATGTTAATCCATCAGGAAAATTAACGACAACTTTTCCAAGAAGCGTGGGGCAAATTCCAATTTATTACAACCATAAAAATACTGGTCGACCGTTAGGAAACGATTTAGGAAATTTCGAAAAATTCAAATCTAATTATATCGATGAACGAAATGAACCTTTATTTCCGTTTGGTTTTGGTCTAGGCTACAGCAGGTTTGAATATTCAGATATGAAAATATCAAATAAAAAAATGGTAAAAAATGAGAAACTTATGGTTTCTGTAAATATAAAAAATGCTGGAAATTACGACGGAAAAGAAATTGTGCAGATGTACATTAGCGATTTAGTGGGCACAATAACTCGACCAGTTAGAGAACTTAAAGGTTTTCAAAAAATTGAAATAAAAAAAGGTGAAAATCAAATAGTAACTTTTATAATTTCTAAAGAAGATTTAATGTTTTATAATTCTGATTTTAAACACGTAGCTGAAAATGGCAAGTTTGAAGTTTATATTGGAGAAAATTCTGTAAAAACAAATAAATTAGAGTTCGATTATACTAATTAGAAAATATTAAAGTTGCTAAAGTGGGTGTAACTTTATTTATAAACCAAACGTACCCATTATTTTTTAAAAATAAATTATTATGAAAAATTTTACCATTAAAAAAATGATTGTTATTGCATGTGTTTTTGCAATAAGTTTAACAAATGCGCAAGTTTTTATGGATTGTGAAAACAATACCTACAACGCATTGTCTTTTAATGTTTTTGCAAATGGCACTGGAGAGTCAAATGCAGACATTACTATTGTTAATAATCCAACCATAGTCGGTGTTAACACGAGTTTGAAAGTTGCAAATTTCTTAAGAAGAACAAATGCATCATCAACAGTTTTTGCAGGAGCTTTTTCTGGACTTACTGGAGTAACTGCCGATTTTACTGTTAAAAAGTACATTCATGTAAAAGTGTTGAAAAACAAATTATCACCAACAAAATTCAAGATAGAAGGTGGTTCAACTGGCAACATCGAAAAAGCAAGTACGTTACCTTATGCAACATTGGGCGTTTGGCAAGACATGGTTTTCGATTTCACAAGTGCAACTGGATTATATCCGACGGTTGTGTTTTTTCCAGATTTCGAAGAACCTTTAACAAATACTGGAAATATTAATATTTACTTTGACGAAATATACCTTAGCAATAGTTCAACTCCAGACACAGGCTCATTGGCAATAAATGCTAATGCTTTTGAAAATAAAATAAGTATTTTTCCGAATCCAGTTGCTAAAGAATTGAACATTAATTCTAACGAAAAATTTGCTGAAATATCAATTTTTAGTGTTCAAGGCTCTTTAATTTACACCGCTAGAGATCTAGATTTAAGTTCGAATAAAATTGATACTTCAAACCTTGGTAATGGTTTGTATATTGTAACTATTTTATCTCAAAATGGAGAAAAATTTACTCAAAAATTTATTAAAATTTAGGGTTTAATTTAAATTTTTTTGGTTTGATTGGTTGTTAAAAGCCTTCTATTAGTTGAAGGCTTTTAATTTTTAAAAAAAGCTGACGTTTGTTTAGCCCAAAAACTTTTTCTTTTTTACCAATCCTTGGTCAAAAAAATACTCTATAGCAAAGGATATGCAATATATTTTATCCTTGTCTTGAAAAAAAATAATTAAGTTTTTTTAGGCTTTTTTATAAATCTAAATGGTATAACAATAATTTTATTTTATGAAAACTTTCTATTTATTTTTAATTTTTACATCTTACACATTCTCACAAACAGTTTTATCGCCATCAAAAAACATTGAGTTAAATTTCAAATTATCAAATGATGGAAAACCCTTTTATGAAGTAAAATACAAAAATAAACAAGTTGTAAGCACAAGTTTTTTAGGAATTCATTTAAAAGATGGCAGAAAACTTATCTCAGATTTTAAAATTATTAATACCGAATATCAAAACATTATCGAAAATTGGGATCCAGTTCTTGGCGAACAAAAAACCATTTTAAATGAATATGAAGGAATTACTATTTTTTTAGTCCAAGAAAAATCAAATTTAAAAATCAATTTATCTTTCAGAGTTTTCAATGAAGGAATAGCTTTTAGATACGAGGTTCCAAAACAAGATAATTTATACAATTTAATAATTTCCGATGAGGTTTCAGAGTTTAATTTGACAGGAAATCACAAAACATTTTGGATTCCAGGCGATTTTGATAGCAATGAATATGTGTATGAAGAAACTAAAATATCCGAAATCAATACCGAAAATATTAATTTAGTAAACGGAATCGGAGTGAAATCGATTTCAGGAAAATATGTTGTTCAGTCGCCATTAATGATGAAAACTGCCGATAATTTATATTTGAATATTTTCGAAGCTGCCGTTGTCAATTATCCAGTAATGCATCTTGATGTCGATGTTGATAAATTAAAATTAAAATCGCATTTAGTTCCAAATGCAATTGGCGATAAAGTTTATTTGCAAACTCCTTTCGTTTCGCCTTGGCGCACAATTATGGTCAGCGATGATGCTAGAGATATTGTGAGTTCTAAAATGATTTTAAACCTAAACGAACCTTGTAAAATCGAAGATACTTCTTGGATAAAACCAATGAAATATGTCGGAATTTGGTGGGAAATGCACGTCGGAAAAGCAACTTGGGATTATGCAGGCTGGCAAAATGCTCAAGCAACTGGCGGATTAAAACCAACCGGAAAACACGGAGCAACTACCGAAAATACAAAACGTTATATAGACTTTGCTGCCAAAAATGGTTTCAATGGCGTGCTTGTAGAAGGTTGGAATGTGGGCTGGGAAGATTGGTTTGGTGCTTGGAAAGAAGATGTTTTTGATTTTATAACACCTTATATAGATTTTGACATAAAACAAGTCAACGAATATGCTAAATCCAAAGGAATTAAAATAATAATGCACCACGAAACATCAAGTTCGGTTGCCAATTATGAACGTCATTTAGACCGAGCTTTCGATTTAATGAAAAAATACGATTATCCAGCTTTAAAATCGGGTTATGTAGGTCGAATAATTCCTCGTGGCGAATTTCATGATGGACAAACAATGGTTAATCATTACAATTTTGTAGCCAAACGAGCAGCCGATTATAAACTAATGGTCAATTCTCACGAAAGTTCTCGACCAACAGGTTTTAGTCGAACTTATCCTAATTACATTTGTGCAGAAGCAGCACGTGGCAACGAATTTAATGCTTGGAGTAATGGCAATCCGCCAAGTCACGAAACAATTTTGCCATTCACAAGATTGCTTGGTGGACCAATGGATTATACGCCAGGAATTTTCGAAATCAAAATGAGTAAATACAACGAAACCAAAAAAGAGCAAATTCATACAACATTAGCCAAACAATTAGCGCTTTATGTAACAATATATTCGCCGTTGCAAATGGCAGCCGATTTACCCGAAAATTATGAGAAATATCCAGACGCATTTCAGTTTATAAAAGATGTTGAAGTTGATTGGGATGAAAGCAAATACCTTGAAGCCGAACCAGGCGATTACTTGACTGTTGTAAGAAAAACCAAAGGGGCAGCAACTTGGTTTCTTGGAGCGATAACTGATGAAAATGCCCGAAATACTGAAATAAATTTAGATTTTCTTACACCAAATAAAAAATATGAAGCCACATTATACGAAGACGGAAAAACTGCAGATTGGAAAAATAATCCTATGAATTACACAATAAAAACCATACAAGTCACTTCTAAATCAAAAATTAAATTGAATATGGTTTCGGGTGGTGGTGCGGCTATTAGTTTTAAAATAATTCCAAAAAAATAGTTTTATTAAAAAAAATATGTATATTTGCTTATAATTAGATGTAAAAATACTCATTATGAAAAACACAATTTCAAAACAATATCCGGAAATTAAAGAAAAA
>JAYVBR010000497.1:0-12579 GCA_043750395.1 Bacteroidota bacterium
GAACCTAAAATCGATTGTGGCGCAACTTGCACCGAAGAACAACACGCCAGCAACAGACGAAGCGAATTCTTGATTGTGAAGTAAAAATGTTTTAGAATTAAAAAAAAGGCAACCTAAATTGGTTGCCTTTTTTTTGTAACTTTGGATTTTAACTTTGAATATGAAAAATATTTTAAAATATTTTATTTTATTGTTTTCTTTAAATGTTTGCTGTCAAGAGCCACCAAATTTTTCTGCAGTTGATTCTTTGTATAGAGAAGATCAGTTTTATGCGGGAATAACATATAACGTTATTCAAAATAAAAATCTTGGAATTTCTCAAGGTAAATTTACCCCTAGTTTTTCGTTTGGGTTTTTACGAGATATGCCAGTTAATAAAAAAAGAACTTATGCAATTGCTATCGGTTTAGGATATGCTATAAATAATTTTAATCAAAATATTTTCATAAATGAAAATAATGGGAATTTTACTTATTCTATTGCAAATTCTCAATTTGATAAAAACAAGCAAATTTTACATTATATAGATTTACCAATTGAATTAAGATGGAGAAATTCAACACCAGAAAGCCATAAATTTTATAGAATTTACCTGGGTTTAAAAGCTAGTTATTTGGTTTATGATAGATTAAATTTTGAATCAATCGCTAATGATAAATCCATAATTTCTAATAATGATTTTAATAATTTTCAATACGGAACATATATAAGTATTGGCAATAACACAATTAATTTATATGCTTATTATGGTTTAAATTCAATCTACAAATCTGCATTTTTAAACAACGAACCTTTAAAATTAAAAACCTTAAATTTTGGTTTTATGTTCTACATATTATAACCAAAAAAACCATAGTACAACTTGCGGAACAGTTCCAATTAAAAACCCTATTATCAATTCTTTAAAATCGTGCGCTTTCATTTCGAGTCTTGAAGATGCAACAATTCCTGATAAAAACGTCAAAACTACAATTGAACCTAAAAAATTAGTTTGGTCGTGAATGCTAATTCCTATAACAAAAAACAACAAAGAGCCAATTCCTAGCATATGAAGACTAACTTTTGTTTTGAAAAATAAAAATAATAAAGCTAAAACGGTACTTATAAATCCTGATAAGAAGTAAAAATAAAGTTCTGGAATTCTATCTTCGGTTGTGCCTTTATTAATTAAAACCAACAACAAAACGGCTTGGAAAATTAATGGTAATTTACGCTGCGAAAGTTCCGAAACCATAATAGAATCTATTTTCCCTAACGAACGAAGTAGATAAAAAAAAGAAATCGGAATGAGAAATGTCAAGATTATGACTTGAAATAAAACCAAATAAATTTCGAATTTTGAATAACTAACATAGCTTTCGTTCACAAAAAAGTAAAACAAACAAGCCAAAATCGGAATGAATATTGGATGAAAAATATAAGAAAATAATGGAAGAATTTTTTTCATTTATCAATAAACTATATTTACATAAATGTTTTTTAAAAAAAGCGCAAATAAAAAAAGGAGAAATTTTAAATTTCTCCTTTTTTTATTAATGGATTTGGGACTAATCCCAAGTTACACCCTTTGATATTTTTTTGAAATTTTTCATTTTTTATAGTTTTATTAGTTTGTAAATATAATTATTTTATTTTAATATTAGAAATTTTGTAAAGAATTTTATTTTATTTTAAATTTTTCTAAAAATATTTTTTTTAATCTTCCTTTAGGAAAAATAATTTGAACTTTTCTCCAGGCAATAATAAACCTCTATGTATGTATGACTTTATATTTTTTATTCTTTTTTCTTCTTTAATAAATTTAACTTTCCAAGATTCACTAAATATAACGTTTAAGTCATCTGAATATTGTATTTGGATATCTAAATCTTCAATTATTCTATCACTTCCAAAACTATATTCCCTATCTTTTTGTAGGTCTTGAATCATTGTTATTTTTCTTTTTATTAAATAATTTGTATTCCCAACAAGTTTCATCTTGATCTCTTTTACAATATTTTCATCAATTTCTTTCGTAATAATATTTAAACTAGTATCAAATTTATTATCACTATCCATAAAATCAATCTCTATTTCAGGATATTTTTTATCTTCACATTCTGAGGAATCAAGGGCAACTTTGAAATCCCAATCAAAAAGTTTTGTGTTTGGTCTAACTAATGTATATGTTGTCAATTCTTCTATTTTAATTTTATCTGAATTGCTAATCCTAGAAATATGATATTCTATTTTAAAATTCTTGTAATAAAAAGAGATATTATTATACTTGAATAGTTCGTTTTTTAAATTCGTTTTCAATTGGCTATACAATTCAGGAAATTGTTTTTCGTACATAATTAAAGTTACTTTTTGCCATATTTTTTCCAAATTATTTTGTTTGTGTAAAAACTCTTTTGAGAATGTAATAGATTCAACACTATCTTTTATTTTTTCATTAAAATTTTTTGAATTAAATATTCTTTCAAACTCCTTTTCGAAAACTTTTATGTATTGTAAGTATTTTAGTGAAGAGGTGAATATTCCGGCAGAAAATATAATTAATGAAAATTCTTTCAATAATGTTAAAGTAGATTTGTTTAATTCGCAAAACGTCTCATTACTTTTACTATTTGTAATAAAGAAATAGTATAAAAAATACGAAACGCTAAATACAAGGAAAATTAAATAAAGATTGTTGAAAAATCCTATTGCGAATCCTTTCAACATATTCCAAATAAAATCTAGAAACTGAAAAAAAGGAGTTTTTATTTCGTTTTCTATTTTAGGAAGTTCATTTCCACATTCGCAACAATGCTTGTGTGCATAAATATTTTTATAGCTACATACATTACATAAATTTTTATTCATAGCAATTGTTTTTAATCAAATTTGGCAAACATTTTTTCTACATCTTTTTTCTCATTCTAGCCACAGGAATATCTAGCAATTCTCTATATTTAGCAATTGTTCGCCTTGCAATTGGATAACCACGATCTTTTAAAATTTCTGCTAATTGGTCGTCTGGCAAAGGTTTGTTTTTGTCTTCTTCGTCAATAACGTCTTTAAGAATTTTTTTAATTTCTAGTGTTGAAACTTCTTCGCCTTGATCGTTGGTCATTGCTTCCGAGAAAAATTCTTTAATCAATTTTGTACCATACGGTGTTTCAACATATTTGCTATTGGCAACTCGTGAAACTGTCGAAATATCAAGACCAACCATATCGGCAATGTCTTTTAGAATCATTGGTTTCATCTTAGTTTCTTCGCCATCTAAGAAAAATTCTTGCTGAAAATGCATAATTGCATTCATTGTAACAAACAAAGTTTCTTGTCGTTGACGTATAGCATCGATAAACCATTTTGCAGAATCTAATTTTTGTTTAATAAATTGAACAGCGTCTTTTTGGGCATTCGATTTATCGCGAGAATCTTTGTAAGTCTGCATCATTTCTTGATAATCTTTAGAAACGTGCAAGGCTGGAGCATTTCGACCGTTTAATGTCAATTCGAGTTCGTCATCTATAATTCTTATGGCAAAATCAGGAACTACATTTTCGGTAATTCTATTGTTTCCGGTATATGCGCCACCAGGTTTTGGATTCAATTTCTCGATTTCGTGTATTGCCGATTTCAATTGCTCATTCGAAACATTGAATTTTGCAGTCAATTTGTCGTAATGTTTTTTGCTAAAGGCTTCGAATTGATCTTCGATTATTGAAATTGCTAAAGCTACATATTCGGTTGGTGTTTTATGTTTCAATTGCAACAACAAACATTCTTGTAAGTCACGCGCGCCAACGCCCGAAGGTTCGAGTTCGTGAATAATGTATAGCATTTTCTCGACTGCTTTTTCATCTGTATAAATAGCTTGTGTAAATGCCATATCATCGACAATATCGGCAATGCTTCTGCGAATATAACCCATATCGTCAATGCTTCCGACAAGAAATTCTGCTATTTCTCGTTCGGCATCATTCAATATAAAAGTATTTAATTGATTGATTAAATCTTGATGAAAACTAACTCCAGCTGACAATGGCGATTCTCTTTCTTCGTCATCGTCACTGTAATTATTAGATTGGGTCTTGTAATCGGGTGTTTCGTCGTAGCTTAAATATTCATCGATATTGACATCACCAGAATCTATAGATTCGTTGCCGTAATCGTCATCATCATAATCGTCGTTGTTGTCGAATTCGTCTTTTTCGTAAATTTCTTCTTGGTCGGTAGTGCCTTCAAGTGCCGGATTTTCGTTCATTTCTTCTAACAAACGTTGCTCGAATGCTTGCGTAGGCAATTGAATTAGCTTCATCAACTGTATTTGTTGTGGAGATAATTTTTGTGATAATTTGAAATTTAGAAATTGTTTTAACATTGGTTTGAAAGCGAAAAAAATTATTTTTTTAAAACGAAACCAAATTTAAGGTTTTAAAATTTGAACAGAATGATTAATTTTATTAAAATCATTGTCATCTGTGACTAATATCCATTTATTATTTTCACATAATTCTAAATAATAAGAATCATTAAAATCCATATAATTTAAATTGTTTAATAAGGGAATAGTTTTTATCGAGTTAAAGTTATCAGAATAACGTTCAGATAATTTTAGTATTTGATTGATACAACTTGAAACAAATTCAAGAGTATTTTTGTATCTTGAAGTTATTAGATAATCTTTTTTATAATCAGCAGAAAAGTTATTAGTTTCTTCTTTCCATAATCTAAAATCAAGTTTTAAATTTGCATTAGAAAATTCAGAAAGCACTAAACTATTAAGAATTACATCACAGTTTTTAGACTTTAATAATTGCAAGAAAACAGAAATATTAGTTTGTTTTGATTTCTGATAGTTTCCAATTGGACAAAATAAAAACATCCAAATATTATTGTCAAAGAAAAAAAGTTGATTAAATTTTGGAGAAAATTCGTTAAGTTTAGTCTCCATAAATAACTGAATTAGCAGAATCTTCAAATCCTTTTTTATCTCTAAAATATTCTTTTGCGCGTTTTACAACTTCACTAAAAAGAATTCTATCTTCTTTTTCAACATTTATCAATTCTAAATGATTGTTAAGAAAAACGTCTGAATAAAAAGGATTACTATATAATTGTCCAATAGCAGCATTTAAAAAAGCTGTTGTTAAAATTGAAATTCCCTCAAAATCGACTTTTATTTTTTTGTTAGCTGACAAATAATCATTAAGCAAGTTGTATATCAAATCTCCATCGCTTGTAGATACGGCAATATCACCATTGATAATTTCTCGGATTATTATATTTTTCATTTTAAATTATAATTTTTACAAAATTAGTGTTTTTTACATTATCAAAAAATTAAAAAGTAAAATTCCAATTCTCTGATTGTTCATCTGCGAGAGAATAATAAGATTTGTCGTTTAGGTTAAATCTTAAATTTGCAATTGTACCCTGAAATGAATTCTCTAAAATTTTGGTTTCTTCCACCCCTCTTTTGAATTCCCAAAAACCATTAGATGATATAATCTGAATCTTTCCGTTGTTCAATTTTATAAATTCAAAAATAATATCAAGACCTAGTCCTCCTGGTATATTTTCTGATTTGGTTGTATTTCCCTTTTTCATAGCCCAAGCAATTGCATCACAGCTTGATAAGTCTTCTTTTAAAAATTTATTTACATTTTCTTTAATATTAATACCTCTGTCAACTATCGTTATATTGAATTGTTTTTCGGGTGATTTTGGAAAATATTGACCACAAGTATGAATAAAATTGCATTTGCCGTGAGTTCTTGCATTTTCATAAAGCTCAAAAATATTTTGCATTATTTTTTTCCCTAATTTTTCACTATGCAACGGAAAGTCTTTTTTACTTAACAATTCAGATTTTATATATTTATTAAACCCATCATCATCAGTAGGAATAAACTTCCTGTATTTAACAGCTGTATCGTAATTATCTATTATTTTATGATATCCATAATCTAATAGAAATTCGTTTTTACGTAATATAGTTTCTACTACTGTATTAAAATTTTTGAAAGATATTTTTTTATTTTGATTTTCTAATATTTCAATAATTGTACCTAAAACAGCACATAAATTTGCTTCAAAAAAGCGTACTCCTTTAAAATCAAAGATAATTTCATTGTCTTTAATTTTACCTGCATCATTAACAAGATTAATCAATTTTTGATAACCTATCCAATCACTTATAATATTGTTCTCAAAGTAAATTACCATAATTTACTTCTATCTTTAAAATTCAGCATTCATCGGCGTTCTTGGAAAAGGAATTACATCGCGAATATTGGTCATTCCTGTTACGAATAAAACTAAACGCTCGAAACCTAGTCCAAAACCTGAATGCACGGCACTTCCGAAACGTCTTGTGTCGAGGTACCACCACAATTCTTCTTCATCGATTCCTAGTGCTTTCATTTTTTCTACTAATACATCGAAACGCTCTTCACGTTGCGATCCACCTACGATTTCGCCAATTCCTGGAAAAAGAATATCCATAGCTCGAACTGTTTTTCCGTCTTCGTTCAAACGCATATAAAACGCCTTTATATTGGCTGGATAATCAAACAAAATTACAGGACATTTAAAATGTTTTTCAACCAAAAATCGTTCGTGCTCCGATTGTAAATCTGCTCCCCATTCATTAATTATATAATTGAATTTTTTCTTTTTATTTGGCGTACAATCTCTAAGAATATCAATCGCTTCGGTATATGAAACTCGTTTGAAGTCATTTGAAAGTACGAAATTTAGTTTTTCTAACAAAGCCATTTCGCTTCTATCAGCTTGCGGTTTTGATTTTTCTTCGTCTAATAAACGAGTTTCTAAAAACTTTAAATCATCATTACATTTATTAACGGTAAATTCTATAACATATTTTATAAAATCTTCTGCCAAATCCATATTTGCCGTAAGGTCATTAAAAGCTACTTCTGGCTCAATCATCCAAAATTCTGCCAAATGACGAGAAGTATTTGAGTTTTCGGCTCTAAAAGTTGGTCCAAAAGTATAAATCTGTCCCAGTGCCATTGCAAAAGTTTCGCCTTCTAATTGTCCAGAAACCGTTAAATTGGTTTCTTTTCCAAAAAAATCTTCTTTATAATTTACTTTTCCATCTTCGTTTCTTGGCGTATTGTCAAATGGCAAAGCAGTTACTTTGAACATTTCGCCAGCACCTTCGGCATCTGATCCTGTGATGATTGGAGTATTAACATATACAAATCCATTTTTTTGAAAATAACTATGAACGGCAAATGACAAAACCGAACGCACACGCATAATTGCTTGAAACATATTGGTTCGCACACGCAAATGCGCATTTTCACGCAAGAAATCTAAACTTGGTTTGTTTTTAGGTTGTATTGGAAATTTTTCTGCATCAGAATCGCCTAAAATTTCTAGTTTTTGAACTTGAATCTCAAATTTTTGACCAGCTCCTTGACTTTCTACCAACGAACCAGTTACCGAAATTGCTGCACCTGTTGTGATTCTTTTTAAGGTTTCTTCTGGCGTATTTTCAAAATCGACTACACATTGAATGTTTTCTAGTGTTGAACCGTCGTTTAATGCTATAAATTGATTGTTTCTAAATGTTCGCACCCAGCCTTTAGCATTAACTTCTGGTATTGTTGATTCACTGTTTAATAAATCTTTAACTCTTGTATGTTTCATCTTAAAAATTCAAATTTTAGATTTTGTGTTTAATTTTAATATTTGCAAATATAATCGATTTGTGAAATGTTTAAAAGGTTTTTTAAGAATATTGTAATCCTAAATTAGGACTTATTTTATAAATTATATTTATCGTCAATTAAAATTTAGAAGTCATTATATTTGCAAAATGTCATTTACCTATCCGAAAGCCGAAAAACTAAAAAGTAAAACTACAATCGACTCATTGTTTTCGATTGGTAAATCGGTTTCTAAATATCCGTTGCGATTGGTTTATGTTCCAATCGAGTTAGAAAAAGACGAAAAAATTAAATTTGGTGTTTCGGTTTCTAAAAAATATTTCAAAAAAGCAGTCGATAGAAATTATTTCAAACGAGTTTTGCGAGAAACTTATCGCTTAAACAAACATTTGTTAATTGATAATTTGGATCAACCTTATGCAATAATGTTTTTTTATCAAACAAAAGAAAGATTGTCTTATCAAGAAATTGAATTTAAAACCATTCAATTATTCGAAAAATTTATACTTCAAATAAAATCTGAAATAAAATAATTGGCTCGTTTTTTGATTTTGCAATAAATGTTAATATTTTGACGTTATCTATTCGTAAATCTTAAATCCTTAGCTTATGAAAAATTTCATTTATTGCCTTGTTTTTTTGTTTTTAATTATTGGATGCAAACAGTCAGAAGAATCTGCATCTGATACAAAAATAATGAGTGTTAAACTTTCTGAAAGCGATACAGTTGCCGAAGCTGTTGAAGCTCCAAGAGAAGTAACAATAGACCAATCCGCCGAACCTCAAAAACAAGAATCTATTGAACCAAAAATAATTAAAGAAGGTAATCTTCGATTCGAAACCAGCGATTTAGAACCAACATATCAGAAAATTATTGTTGCTGCAAAAAAACAAAAAGCGACCATTCAAAATGATATTGAAGGAAAAGATTATCAATCGGTTTTCAGAAATATTGTTATTCGTGTGCCAAGTCAAAATTTTGATTCATTTATTAAAGAAATTTCTAACGGAGTAACTTATTTTGACCGAAAAGAAATTTCGTCGAAAGATGTAACCGAGGAATATATTGACATTGATGCAAGATTAAAAGCCAAAAAAATACTTGAAGAACGTTATTTTGAATTATTAAAAAAAGCCAACAAAGTTTCGGAAATGATAGAAATCGAAACGCAATTGGCTTCAATTCGTGAAGAAATCGACGCTAAAGAAGGTCAATTGCGGTATATGAAAAGTCGCATTTCAATGAGTACAATTTCGATAGAATTTTATAAAACCGTTGCCGAAGAAAGTGGAGCAACTAGTTCGTTTGGAAGTAAATTATGGAATGCAATTGTATCGGGATTCAATAGTATTTCAACTTTTTTAATCGGAATCATACAACTTTGGCCTTTTATTCTTATTTTCGTACTAGGTTTTTACTTTATTAGAAAAAAAATCAAGAATAAAAATAAATCATAATGCATAATTTTTTCAAAAAAAGATACATTCTTCCTGTTGTTGCATCAGGTTTATTATTCGTTGGTGCTAGTTTCAAAGACGATTTTTTTGAAATAGCCAAACAAATCGAAATTTTTACAGAATTGTACAAAACTGTCAATATGAATTATGTTGACGAAGTAAATCCAGGCGAATTGATGGATAAATCTATCAAAAGTATGTTGATTGAATTAGATCCATATACTAATTATTTCAACGAGCAAGATGTTGTTAAATTCAAAATCAACAATACTGGCGAATATACCGGAATTGGCGCAATCATAACTCGCAAAGAAGATAAAGTGATTGTCAAAGAAGCTTATAAAAATTTTCCAGCCGATAAAGCCGGATTAAAACCTGGCGACGAAATCACACAAATAGGAGATATTCTTTTAATAGATTACAAAGATGATGCAACGCAACTCTTTAGAGGTTCCAAAAACACTAAAATTCCAGTTAAGTTTAACCGTCAAGGTAAACCAAATGTTGCAACAATTTCGCTTGATGAAGTCGAAATAAAAGCAGTACCGTTTTACGGAAAAATCGATGATAAAACTGGTTATATAGTTTTAGCAACTTTCAGCAAAAAAGCATCGCAAGAAACCAAAGAAGCACTTGAAGCCCTAAAAAAAGATGGAGCCGAAAGAATAATTTTGGATTTGCGAGGAAATGGTGGTGGTTTATTGCAAGAAGCAGTAAATATTTGCAACTTATTTGTACCAAATAAAGAAATTATTGTAACCACAAAATCGAAAGTTGAAAAATATAACACTACATATAAAACCAATAGAGAACCAGTCGATTTAGAAATTCCGTTAGCGATTTTAGTAGATGGAAAAAGTGCATCAGCATCGGAAATTGTTTCTGGAGCATTGCAAGATTTAGATCGTGCAGTAATTATCGGGAGCCGAAGTTTTGGAAAAGGTTTGGTGCAACGTCCAATCGAATTGTTATATGGAACGCAAGTTAAAGTCACAATTTCGAGATATTTTACGCCTGCTGGCAGATGCATTCAAGCTCTTGACTATTCTCATAAAGATAAAAACGGAAAAGCAACTCGAACTGACGTTGCCAACTACAACGCTTTTAAAACCAAAAAAGGAAGAACGGTTTATGATGGTGGTGGCATTCAACCTGATATTGAAATGGACGAGACTAAAACCAGTGCAATTGCAGGAGCTTTGATAAAAAACGACGGAATATTTAATTTTGTAACTGATTATTATTATAAAAACCCTACGTTGGGCGACAAAATTCCGACCATCTCTGATGCTGATTTTTTTGGCTTTAAAGCTTTCTTAAAAAAAACAAATTTTGATTTTAATACTGAAAGCGAATTGTCATTAAAAAAGACATTAGAAGCTGCCAAAAAAGAAAAAATAGACGATAACATTACTTTAGAATATCAGAATTTATTGTCAGCAATTCAAAAAAGTGAAGAAAAATTATTGGATAAAAATCAAAACGAAATCAAACGGTTAATTCTAGAAGAAATAATAAAACGTTATCAATATAAAGAAGGTTTGTATCAATATTATTTAAAAAATAATATCGAAATTAAAAAAGCAACCGCAGTTTTATTAGATCAAAATCAATACAAACAAATCTTGAAAATATAGATGAAAAAACTACTGAAATTGAGTTTTATTTTGTTTTTTGGACTTGTTCAAGCCCAAGAAAACTCAATTCATTCGGTTTATTTTAAGTTTGATAAATTTAATTTAGAAAAATCTCAAATCGATGATTTAATTGGGTTTATCAAGCAAACTGATTCGAGTAAGATCGATGCAATTCAGATTTTTGGTTATACTGACGATGTTGGAAATGAAAAATACAACAACGATTTGTCTAACAAACGTGCTTCGTACATTCAAGAGCATTTAATGAGTAATGGTGTAAAAATCAAAATTATTCTAAAAATTGAAGGCAAAGGAAAGATTTTATTAGTCGAAAACATCAAACAAAACGTTGATGAAATTCGATCAAAAAACCGCCGAGTCGATGTTTTATTGAATTTAAAACCAATTCCTCCAAAAAAAGTTGCTCCAAAATATTATGATGGCATTCAAAAAAATCATATTGTGGGAGACAAAGTAATTCTTGAAGATGTTTTTTTTGAAACCGGAAGCAGTCAATTGTCGCTAGAAACCAAAAAAGAATTAGACACAATTATCGAAATGGTTTTACATAGCAACATTTATAATTTCGAAATTCAGGGTCACGTTTGTTGCGTTCCTCCTCATCAAAACGAAGCAATCGATAAAGACACCAAGAAAAGGGGATTGTCTAAAAATAGAGCCGAAGCAGTTTTTAAATATTTTATCTCTAAGAATATTCCAGCAGAAAGAATGACGTTTAAAGGTTACGGCAACACAGTTCCGCTAGGAAAAGGTTCAGAATTTGACCGTCGAGTTGAGATTTTGGTAACCAAAATTTAATGTTGTAAATTGACTTTTAGAATTTTGGTTTTTTTTTGTTTACTCGATTTTTAAATCTTTTAGTAGTTCTGATGGTTCAATGTTTAGAGCTTTCGCAATTTTAAAAAATAAATTTAAAGTCATTCCTTGGTTAAAATCAAAAATCAATCTTAAAGTTTTTTCATCACAATTTATAGCTTTTGCAAATCGCAACTTGTTTCCATCATATTGCTCTAAAAAGAGAATGTGAATTCTTTTGGTTAACTTTTCCTTTATTTCGTCAAGCTGATTTTGCACAAAACAAATAAAAACAACATTGTTAAAAAAATTTTAAAAATTAGTCGGAGTTATCTCCGAAATATTTATTAATTTTGGCAAAACTTTATGTTAACGTTAATAAATTCAATCATATGAAAAAAATATTTGTTTTTGTTTTTATATTTTATTGTATAATGTCTTGGTCGCAAAGTTCGAATATCATTAGAACTACAGCTCCAACCGTTACAACAACTCAAGCTGCTGCAATTGTTGCGCCAACTGGAACCCTTCCACCTGACCCCAACGCAATAAGTTTTGATTACGACGAGGCAGGAAATCAAACATTAAGAAAGCCCATTTATCTGGCATCGCCAAAACCTGGGCGACCAACAACTCCAAAACCCGAAGAACCTGTGGCATTTGTCGAAAGTGATATTTACAGCGATGTCCTATATTATCCAAACCCTACGGTAGAAATGTTGAATGTAAAATGGAAAAACGATGCAGAAACATTTGTAAATGACATTTTAGTCTATAATTTGTCTGGTCAATTAATGGGGACTTTGGCACTTGACCGAAATTCAGAACAAATTGAAGTCGATTTCAGAGCCTATCCAACAGGAATGTACGAACTAGTTTTGGCCTACAGCAACAGCAAAAAGAAAACTTTAAAAATTATTAAAAAGTAAATAACAGATTACGTCAGTTCGAGTATTTTTTAAAAATGCGATTGGCTTTTTTAATAAAATACTCGA
>JAYVBR010000498.1:0-2350 GCA_043750395.1 Bacteroidota bacterium
TTCTGAACTTGTAAACATTTTTGGTGGCGAATTGCAATTTGAAGGAAAATTGGCTGGAATTTAATTAAAACATTAAATATATAAGTCATATAAGCTCACTTAAACCTCATTATTTAATCTAGTTTAAATGGAACTTATATGACTTATATGTTTTAAAATTATGCTAATTATTAATAGTTAAAACTTAATATATAAGTTCTTACGCTTTTAATTAAATTAAATTTCTAAATGTTTTTTTATTAAAAATATTCTCAAATCGTTTTCTCAAATCAATTTATTTTTTTTCTAAAACCTTTCCAACCTATTCTTAAAATTTATTATCTTTATACTACAATTAAATAAAAAAAATGAAAAAGACTTTCTTAATATTCGCATTTTTGGTTTCGACAACACTATTTTCGCAAAAACCAATTTTCACATCGGCCAAAGTAAAAGGCGCAACCGTTTATTTTAATTCAGCAGAAATGTCGCAATCTATGTCGGCAAATTTGCCAAAAGGAACAAGCGAAATTGTCGTAAAAAATGTTGCCGATTATCTCAACGAAAGCACTGTTCGCATTGGCGCACCAGCAACGGTAACGGTTTTGTCGGTTCAGTTTAGTAATAATTATATTTCTGAATTCGAAATCGATGAAAAGAATCCAGCCATCAAGAAAGTTCGAGACAGCATTAAATTGGTCGAAAAAGATTTAACAAGAATAACAAATGCCAAAGATTCCGAAGCCAAAGCAATCGAATTGTTAGATAAAAACCAACAAGTTTTTGGGTCAAATTCTGGTTTGAATGTTTTAGAACTAATGAAAATGGTTGATTATTATAAATTGAAGCGAACTCAAATTAGCGATACTTATGACGATTTAGAAGAAAAAACCTTGAAACTAAACGAGCTTTTGGTAAAATTAAGAACCAAACTCGAAATCAATACTAGCAAAGAAGACAAAACATCGAACGGAAAATTGATTATTCAAGTTATGAATGAAATTGCAGGAAATGTAGATTTCGACATTAATTACATCACCAATAATGCAACTTGGCGACCGTTTTATGACTTGCGCGCCACCAATATTACCGAACCTATCAATATGATGTACAAAGCCGAAGTGGTTCAAAACACTGGAATCGATTGGAAAAAAGTAAAACTAACTTTGTCATCGGGCAACCCAAACCAAAACAATCAAGCTCCGATTTTGAATGCTTGGTGGTTAAGTTATCAGCAAAATGAAATATATTATAGAAATGGTGATGCTCAAAATAGAATTCAAGGTCGAATGGCAAATGCGCCGATTCAACAAGCAAAAGGAATTAAAAAAGAGGCAATGAGTTTAACAGAATCAGATTCTACACCTGATTATGTTCTAAGTACAATCCAAGCCGAAGTTTCAGAAAACCAACTTAATATTTCGTTTGATATTGATATTCCTTATGATATTTTATCGAATGGAAAAGCGCATTCTGTAGCTTTAAAAGAAATAAAATTGCCAGCATCTTACAGATATTATGCTGCGCCAAGAGTCGAAAAAGAAGCGTTTTTAATGGCACAAATTAATGATTATTCGAAATTTAATTTGCTGCAAGGCGAAGCAAATATTATTTTTGAAGGTATGTATGTTGGCAAAACTTTTATCAACCCAAATCAAACAACCGATACATTGAGTTTGAGTATGGGTCGTGACAAAAAAATATCTATCAAACGAGAAAAAGTGGCTGATAAATCTGGAACTAAATTTTTATCATCAAAAAAAGAACAAATTTTTACTTTTGATATTACAATTCGAAATAACAAAAAAGAAGTAGTCGAAATGTTGCTAAAAGACCAATATCCGATGACGCCAGACAAAGAAATCGAAGTTGAATTACTTGAAAGTGATATGGCCAAAATCAATACAGAAACTGGAATTTTGACTTGGAATTTGAACTTGAAATCACTAGAAACCAAAAAAATCCGAATAAGTTACAAAGTCAGATATCCAAAAGATAAAATTATTGGAAATTTGTAAAATTAAATATTGTTCAATAAAGTTGAATCCTAAAACCATTTAAAACTGGTTTTAGGATTTTTTTTAGCAAGAATTTGATAATAAAAAATTATTTATTACTTTTACATAAAAATATACTATTATGAAAATCAATTACTTAAAATATTTTCTTTTGATTGTTTCATCAATATCATTTGCGCAACAAAATGTAATGATTAGCGACCAATCATTTCCAAACGAACCATCGATTGCGATTAATCCCAATAACACCAACCAATTGGTTGCTGGAAGCAATATTGATAATTTTTACAAAAGTAACGATTCTGGACTAACTTGGACATCAGGTAATTTAACATCTACTTATGGCGTTTGGG
>JAYVBR010000499.1:0-12572 GCA_043750395.1 Bacteroidota bacterium
ACTAATAAACCTGATTTTTCTGCATTTGAATCTTTGTTAACCTTTTCAATTCTTATTAATGATGTCATAGTTTTGTTATTTAAGTTATTATTGATTTTAAAGAATTGGTTTATTATATTCTTTCTCTGCTTTTTATTGGTTTCAAAAGTTTTTTAGAAACTTGCCCATTGGTGATAATTTTGCCATAACGGGTTGTAAGGTTTAAACTCGTTAAAGTAATTTCCCAAAATTTATGGGATTTGTCGTCTTGGTATTCTAAATAGTTTTTCATTGGTTGTTTTTAAAATTTACTTATTTTTTTGATTTATTAAAACTCATCTGGCGGAGATACATTTATCCAATTTTCTCCATCAAAAATTAGTGCAAAATTGGTACATGTGTATAAAAGTGCATCATCATTAGCATTAAGATGTCCACCATCGCTATCTGAAATACTAAAATCAGAGATTACTTTTAGTTCATCTGCAATCAATTCAAATAATCCTCCGTTTTCATCTGTTATAAAAATTTTATTGTAAAATTCCACAATAGAAGTAATTGAATGTTCAGTAATATTATGATTTATTGGGAAAAATCCGCTTGAATTACCACGAAGTAACGTTCCAAGTCCTCCTCCTACTAGGGTTTCTCCATTTTGAAGTTTGCAAACTGTGTACAAATTAATATCTGTTGGACTTTCAATTTGATTCCATTTTGAATTTCTGTAGCACCAAATCTCACCACGAAAACCAACGGCATAAATTTCTGTTTCTGAAAGTCCATGAATTGCATTAAACCCAAAAATTTCTGGTGTCGCATTTTGCACAAAACACCCATCATCAAAACGTTCCCAACTTCGAGATTCTAGTGTACGTCTGTAAACTTGTCGTCTCATTCCTGCTACATATAGATCATCACCTATAACGCATGCCCCATTGATATTTCTTGATGAACTTGGTCCATTGTCTGATGAATCTATAATTTCATCCCATGCTTCATCTTTTGCAGTAACTTCAACATCGCCATTATTACCAATTAAAAAAATTTGCTGTACTTTTTTTGAATATACTGTTGAATATATTCTAAATTCAGTAGACCATGGAGTCCATTTCTTATTAATGTTTTGAAAAACACTTCCATGTTCAACTTCTAAATCTTCTAGTTCAGTTTCAAAACCAATAACGTAATAGTCTAAACCTGTAGCCATAATTCCAAAATTATAGCCATAAACTTCGGAAACATTTGCGTTTATTTTTTTAAAATCTGCCTTTGTAGGAAAGTTGATTGCATTAATTTTAAAGTCTTTATTTTTCATTTTATTTTTTTATATTTAAACTTTACGATTTGAAATTTGATTCAAAAGTTTTTTCAGCAACTTGCCCATCGGTGTTAATTTTGCCATAGCGAGTAGTAAGTTTTAAACCGTTCAAAGTAATTTCCCAAAATTTATGAGATTTGTCGTCTTGGTATTCGAAATAGTTTTTCATTGGTTGTTTGGTTTTATTGGTGAAACTTTGTTCCTCCGTTTTCAATAAACTCTCTGGCTTTGTTGACATCAAAATAATCTCCTTCACAAATTTCGTCGGCGAGTGAAAAAGAAACACCTTCAACATATAACTCTGGCGATTTGTCTTTAAGCACACCAGAAACAATATTTGGTATTATCTCTCCGGTTTTATCTGTTGTATTACCAAAAGTATGTTTGAAGTTTGCGTTCAATTCGCCATAAATTTTAATGGTATGTTCTATTTCAATTATCGAGTTTACGGTTAAGTCTCCGCCAATTTCTGTAATACCATCTAGTGCCGAATCTCCTATAAATGCGTTTTCAATAGTTATATTTCCTGACACAAAAATATTTGCCATCGTAACAATGTTTTTACATTTTAAATCACCGAGAACAATTAGAATGGTAAATTCATCATCAGTTATTGATTCGTTAACAACTAAATTTCCATTAATAACGATTACTGATTCTTCTAAAGATAATTCAGTAAATTGTGCATCTCCGTCATAATAAAGAAATTCTAAATCTTCTTCATCATAACCACTAAGAATTTCTATCGCATCGGTTAGTTTTGTTTCTTTAATTAGTTTAAGAACTTGTTTGTATTTAATTGCTTTACTTTTCATGGTTTTATGTTTAAATTATTAATATTTCAAAGTTTTTTAATTAACTTCTAACTCGTAATTTGCATCGTTAATTTTAACAAAACTTTGTCTCATTTTGTCTTTGCTATCCAATATGATTTTTTTGTCTGCAAAAATTGTCATGCTTTTTATAAACTTAAAACTTGGTTTTTTAACCTGCATGCCTTCAACGTAAAGTTTTTGTTTCGGCATAATTTTAATTTTCGCAATAAACTTTATAGTGTCATAACTCATTACTTTTCCTTGACTTTCCATTTCGTTTTGCATTATATTAATGTGTGGCATACCGTCATCAAAGTTTTTTTCTTCGTATGCAATTTCTACAATGATATCTTTGTTAGTTTTATTTGTTATGTAGGACCAACAGGCAGATGTTACTTGATTGTCTCGACTATCGGTTATTTTAAAATCTGTAATTATTTTATTTTTATCATATTCAAATTCTAAATAAATATAATGAAAAGGTTCTACATCGCTGTAAATCATAGCAATATCATAAAACAGCGTGTTTGGCGCTTCGCCTTCATAAACGTTTTGTTCTCTTACATAATCGGCTGGTTTTCCTAGTTTTTCTGTTAATTGTGCAAGAGTTAAACCTTTTAGTTTTTCGTTTTCGGTTAAACCTTGAAGCATTTTTTGCCTGTTTGCAAATACTTGTAAATATCCTGTAGCATCTGTCTTGGTTTTGTTCCACTCGGTTTTGTTAAATTTCATTTCGGGTTTTTTATTATTACAACTTATAATTACCAATGCCAATGCGATAAATATTTTTATGTTTTTCATGTTTTGAAATTTTTAATTAGTGTAACAAATATATTTGCAAATTACCTTATCAACTAATTTTTATCGTCTACAAAGCATCTACATTATAAAAAAACCGCTTCAAATTAATGAAACGGCTTGATTTGTAATTAATGTGTATTGAATTTTATTTCGATATTTTTATATTTTTCTCTTTTCCATTGGATTTTATTTTCACAATATAAATTCCTGTTGATAATGATGAAACATCAATATTGGCTAATTTTGAATCAGGTTTTTCATTTAAAACTTGTTGCCCTTGAATTGACGATACCGTAATTTCATCAATTTTTTCAGAATTGGTTACATTAAAAATATTTTGTACTGGGTTTGGATAATATTTCAAATTTTCAAAATCAGCGGTACTTGTGCTCAAACTACCAGTTAAATTGACTGTAACGGCAAGTCGGGTTGTACTTTCGAAACCATTAATAACTCTTGCAGCATAATAAGTTGCTCCATTTACCAAAACAGTATTTGGTGGCAATGGTGGGCTTGAAAAGTATCTACTGCTAGCATTGTTCTGAGAATTTTGAGTAACGTTTAAAGTTCCTGGAACGGCATACCAAATTACGTTTGGGGCACCATCTATTGTTATATTTGCTAATGTGCTTCCTGCTTGCAAACTCACTGTTGCAGTTGGACTTCCGTTAATTAATGGAGCGGTTATTTGCAATAATATTGGATTATAAAACACACAGTTATTAGCATCTTTTACATAAATTTGAGTAGATTGAGGAAAATTGAATGTGAACGTTGGACTGCTTACATAGGTTATAGCATCTTTTGAATATACATAAGGAGGTGTTCCGCCAGTTGCACTAACTGTTACAATTAAATTGTCATAAATGTTTGCAGCAGTAATTTGAGTAGGTTGTGTTATTGTTACTGACCCACATTGTGAAATGCGATTTTGAGAATCTTTAGCCATATAACTAAAGGTTCCTACTGGTACATTGTAAAAAACTTGACCAGATTGATAAGTAACGCCACCGTCGATTGAATATTGATAGGGTGGAATGCCACCAAGTGCGCCACCACCAATAAAACTATCAGTTGCATCAAAGCAAGATTTATTTCTAACTATATTTATTGTGCAACCCAAAGCACCATCTGTTGGCATAGTTGTAAATTCATAATAATTATTACAAATTAAATTTGAATTAAAATATTTGGCTTCTATGGACACACCATATTTGGTACCTGGCGATAGTGCGCCCACATTATATGAAAGTACGTTGCCAACCTCATAAGTATTTCCAATTATATCATTTCCGTTATTTAAATATTTTACAAAAGTTAGCTTATAACCAATGGGGTTTTGACCAGAGGTAGCAGTCCAAGAAATAGTTCCAGATAAGTCATCATAATAACCATTAGAATTTAAAGGTAAATTTAAATTTGAATCGCAATTTTGGTTTACTGGACCCGAGTCAACAACGACATCATCTATACACAATCTCGCATTGTTAGATGCATATGCACCAATGGCTACATGGATATTTTGCCCAACATAAGCAGATAAATCAACCTGCACTTTTCTCCATTCTGATGTTGCATAGGTATCAGAAATTAAAACTACGGTTGGATCATTAGGTGCAAAATAATAGTTGCCAGTCGGAATGCTAAGCATAACTTTATATAATTCTCCTTGACCCTTAACCCAAAAAGAAAAGCGATCACTCAAACCAACTTGTGGAGTAAATAACTGTACCCCTCCTAAAATTGGCCCAGGAACATAACAAGCAGTGCTTATGTCTGCAGCCTTCCAACAATATGATCCACTATGTGCTGTTAAGTCAGGATAATTATCGTTATGTCCGAACCCCATACAACCTCCAGAGTTTGGGCTAAAAGCCAGGTTATAAGGCGGAGAACTATAATATCTTGGAATTTCAAAATCATAAGAGAATTGTGCAACACAATTCATTTTTATTAAAATAAACAATGCAAATAAAATTTTTTTCATAAGTAGTTGATTTTTTGATTAATAATAAATTTATTGATACAAAATAATGATATAATAAATCAAGAAACAAAAAACAAGCATCTACAAAACATCTACATTAAAAAAATAAAAAATTAAACATTTGATAATGAATATTTTATGAATTAAATAATAGAATAATTAAGAAAATTAACTAATAGAATTAATAAAAGAACTCAAATCTATTTGTTTATCTAAAGCCAGTTTTTGCTTTAATCGATACCGTGCCATTCGCACACTTGTGGTTGCTACGTGCAATAAATTGCCGATTTCTTTGGCGTTTAATCCCATATTAATGTAGGCACAATATTTAAGGTCGAGTTGAGTTAAATCGTTGTTGGCTTTTTGTTGGAGTTTACTAAAAAATTTTGGGTAAACGTTTTCGAAATTTTGTCTAAAATTTTCAAAATCGTCATCAATTGCAATGCCGTTATCTATAATTCTATTTATTTTTTTATTGTCTTCTTTGGTGTTTTCTAATTCGGTTTTTAAATCAATCAAGATTTTATTTTTGCTTTCTATTTGCAAAACACTTGCCATGAGTTGTTTTTGAAACATTTCTTTTTGGCTTTGTTCAAATTGGTTTTCAAGAATAATTTTATTATTTTCTTCTTCTTTTAATTTTGCAAATAACTGTACTTCTAAATTTTGTTTTTCTAATAATTGCTGTTTTAATGTTTGCTCTCGTTTTTGAATTTTAAAGTTTTTAAACAAAAAATACATACCAAAACCTGTAATAAAAAACAAAGCAAATCCTAAATATTTTAAATTGCGTTGGCTATTAAGGTCTTTGGTAGTTTGCAATAATTGTTGCGTTTTTGCTTTGTTTATATAAATAGATTCGGCTTTTTTAACGGCTATATTTTTTTCTATATTATATAATTTTTGACTTGACCAAATAAAATTTTTATACCACAGCAATGCTTCTGATTTATTTTGTTCAATGTCTGCTAATTTGGCATTATATAAATCAAACGTATTCAAAACTTGATAATCATTTTCGAAATAGGCATATTTTTCATCAACTTGTTTCAATAATTTTTTAGATTCGATAAGATTCTTATCCAAAAACAAATAATTAATTTGCATTAGTTTACTCATACAAAATATGGAATTATGATTAAATTTTATTGCCGCTGCATCAGCTTTCAGCAAATATTCTAAAACAATATTTTTATTATTTTTTTGATTTTGATAAAAATATAATACTGCCAAATTGAAATAGGCTTCTGCCAAGTTTTTTTTACGAAAAACATCATTATTATTGGTTTTTTCAATCATTTTATTAAGATGAAAAACACCATTATTAAGAGTCGTGGTACTTTTAACTTTCTGATCATTGAGTTCGTTTGAATAAAATAGCGCCATTGCAAAATGAGCTTTTGCTAAATCTGAATTTTTAAAATTAGATTTATTGGCAAATTCTAAACATTTTTTAGCAGTAATCAATTGATTATCAACATCGTTTATTTTTCTATAAATTGAACTTAAAGAAAAATATATTTGACTTTTCAGATGGTAATTATTGGTTTTTAAAGCAAACTCTTCAGCTTTTAATAAATTTGAAATCGCTAATTCTAAATTCTCATTTTGTCTTTCTAAAATTCCATTCTCAATGTGTGCCAATGCAAGCGCTAAATTAGTTTGAGACTTTTCGGCCAATTTTATTGCTTGATTTGTATAGGTTTCAGCTTCATCGGTTTTATTTCTTTGGTCGTTATAAAAAGAAGAAAATATTGAGCAAATTTGACTTTGAAAAGCAATGTCATTCGCTTTTTTGGCTTCGGATAATTTATTCTTTAAAAATGAAACTGTTTTTAAAGAATCTTGATATTGCATTTTTTCTAATTGCAAAATAAGACTTTCAACATTTTTATCATTTAATGTTTGTGAAAATATCTGATGGTTTGCAAAAAGCAAAATGAATAAAATCTGTAGTTTATATTTCATAAATAAATTTTTGCTAAATTAATAAAATAATCAATTTGATGTGTTTTATCGCCAACGATTTGGATCTTCATTAAAAGTAAAAAACTCTTTTTGGGTTAATTTCTGCATTTTTTTGATGTTTTTTTCGAATAATTGGGTTT
Organism: Bacteroidota bacterium; assembly: GCA_043750395.1. Taxonomy (GTDB): domain Bacteria; phylum Bacteroidota; class Bacteroidia; order Flavobacteriales; family Flavobacteriaceae; genus Flavobacterium. The sequence goes on from JAYVBR010000499.1 coordinate 7,009, forward strand.
TTAAACTCGACATTGTTCCTAGATAAAAATCGCCCACAGAAATAGTATTCGGCCCACCCAATTCTCCAAAATCTTCTAAACCTAATGCAACTGATTTAAAATCTTTAGGTTTAAATAATCTTGAATATTTAGCATTTCCAAAACCTATAATTCCTGCTTGAATATCATTCCAAATCAAAAATTGATTATCGTTTTCGAATAATTTTTCGAAACATTTAGGAGTAAATACAACATTATTTATTTCTCGATAATTCTCATAAACATCAACTTCAAATGGCAAAATTTCATAATCTAAATACTTGTGAATCTGCAAGTTTGTTTGATAATCAGACTCGAAAAATTTATCGATATTTGGAGTAAATTCAATTTTTAACCAAGCATTTGTATCTAATTTTTGATATTCTTCTCGGTAAAAACAATAAAAAGAAATAATTACTTTGTCTATTCCCCAAATTGCTTTTATATCCTCTTTTTTACGAATAGGATAATTTTCGTAATAATCTTGAAAACCATCTTGATTAAAATAACGATCAAGATGTTTTTTTATTTTTAGAAATTCTTTTTCGGTATTAAAAAAACCCAATTTTATGTCTGAATTGTATTTAATAACGGGCAAATCGAGTTTTGGTTTTGTTTCGAACGAATCGCATTCGGTATACAAATTCGCTAGTTTTAGTCCACCAAAAATAGTTGGCGATTTTATATTATAGGAATATCCAGAAAAAAGCAGGTTTGGATATTCCACTTTTTTTCTGACAATAATTTTGTTTTTTTCTAAATCATTATAAGTGTCCCAAGGAATTAAAATATTTAAATTTTCGATAAAAATGCCTTTTTTTAGAATAGTATAATCAGAATTCGATTTTGATACTAATTCAAAATCAGCAACCGATTTTTTCTCCCAAAGTATAATTTTTTTGATTTCGAAATCAGAATTTTTGATTTCGAAATATTTTTCTGAGTTAAAATCAGCAAATTTTAAAACCAATTTTTCTAATTCATGAAAATTTCCAGCCAAAGTTGTAACGCCAACTTCGGCCGATGACGTTGAATTAAAATGCAACCAACAACGTTTGTTTTCGTTAAATTTATCGAAACAATACATTGTAATAAAATCAATTTTATCGATTTCGATTTTTTCGATATTCGAATCATTGTGCGAATATTGAATGATTTCTGATTTATCTACAACAACTCTTGCGCCATAAAACGGATGGGTTTCTGGCGCTTTTTCTAAAGATTTGGTTTTAAAAAACGCGAACATATTTAGTTTAATAACAGTATTATTTAACCCTGCAATTAAATTCTCGAACAATTCATTTGCATTCCAATAATAATACGATTTTAATTTTAAAACTAGTTTTTCGCCTTTAAAAAGAATTAAAATTTTATATCGAGTTGGACTTCCGTTCTCATAATCATCAATTTTAGTTAATTGATAATGAGTTATTTCGTTTAAAAAAAATGTTTTCCATTTGATATTAAATGGTAAATAAACAGTTACTTTATTTTCATTAATTTTGATTACATAATTTTTAAAAATATAAAAAACTACAAACAAAGGAATTCCAATAAAAAATGCAAATCCAACGTTACTATCTTGACCATTAGAAACATTTTTTACTTCAGAAATTGGTGTCAAAACAAGAAAAAGCATTGCTACGACCAAATAAATATACAATGCAATTTTAGGAATTAAAAGTCGTTGTGATACAAATGGTTTATTTATCATAATAATTTTTCTGTTGCAAGTCCAATGCTTTGCGAAAGTTCTAAAATTCGATTTACTTCGTTTTTATTAGCAATAAAAAAGAAATAATTATCGCCGTGACAATCTACGCTCATAAGTTCTAAATTTTGTTTTGCCAATGCAGTTTGCACATAAGGAAAAAGTTCGTGACTGAAAGTATCTTCAGGATAATCGAACGAAAATTGGTTTCCAGTAATTGTTTCTACAACAAAAATTAAATCTTCGGGATCAAATTTCCAGTCGCTGTTAAAAAACGAATCATAAACTACAACTTCATCTTCTACTAAATAATATTCTGATAATATTTTTCTAAACTTTTCAGCATATTTATATTCATCGTATCTTTTTTCGAAAAGTTTTTGAAGTCGTTTTGCATCTTTTTTAAAGGCTGATAAATCATAACTATTGCGAGTTGATAAAACTAGAAATTCAATAAAGTTTTCTAAATCTGGTGCTTTGATGATATTATCTTCAAATTTCGAAACGTCAATTTCTTTTGGAATTTCAATATTTATTTTTTGGCAAATGCCATAAATTACTTTTTCGAGATAGTTAATTTCCAGTTTTTCTTCCTCGGTTGTTAAATTATTAAGTTCAATTTTTAATGAACTAGCAAAACATTCTACAAATCTAAACAGCGGTTTTGAATTAAAAATCATTCTAAATCTAGAAGGTTTATTGTCTTCATAAAACAGAAAAAATCTAAAATTATGTGCTTGCGAATTTAAATGACTTTTATATTTTGCTTCTGGAATTGTATGAAATTCTATTTGAATATAAACAAACTCTTCTTTGTTAGAAACTTGCTCTTTAGATAACTCTTCGTTGTATTGATTGAAATAGGTATCGAGTAATTCGTAACAATTTTGGAAATTGAATCTTTTAAAATCTTCTGCAAAAAGATCTTCTGACCAAGAATCTGGGAAAGAAAATCTAGAAACTTTAACTTCGTTTTTAAAATCTTTGAGTTTAAAAACAAGTTCAAAATCATTTTCATCGATACATAAATAATCATCGATTTTGTCTAAAATTGCTACGTTTATTATTGAGTTCATAACTTAACACTAAAAATTTGTTTTTATTTTTTATTTACAATTAATTCTATTTTTTCGCCTAAATCATACAAAACTGGAATACCGTTAAACTGATTTGTTAAGGTATAACTAACTAAACTGCCGTTTTTTAAAATTTCTTTTTTAGAATACACATCATCAAAGTATTCGTCTTTAGTGAATCCTCTAGCATCAAGCGACGGTTTTTTATTGGCAAAACCTGTATCATAATAAAGTGGAAACTCCATCAACATAGGATAATATCTTAACAAATACCTATTTTCATCTTCGTTATGATAATCTCGAAATTCCATACTGATTGCTGTTATTGTATCTGTGGCGATTGTGTTTTTTAGATTGTCATAATAATTGATGTTATTTGGCGGATATGACTGTAAAATTTCTTTTGGCAAATTCACTTTTTTAATCGTGGCCAAACGAACGTAATCGCCATTTATTTCGGTAACAATTTGTACCCTTTTGTGGGTTTCTGATATGAAAGTATTAGCATTTGCAATTTCATTGGTGCTAAAAATATAACTCCCTACTTGCAGTTTATGTTCCTTGCTTTTCATTTGGCTTTGCCATATAAAAGGTTTATAAACTAATTTATACAAAACAATTAAAACAATTGTTGTGGCTAGTGCTATTAAAATTTTTCTTTTCATTTTCGGTAATTTTAATTTTATGATTTTGAACCTTTAAATAGCACGAATAATATTAATATAACAAAAGCAAAAAAACCTAAAATTGCAAGATTAGCGATTGCCAATGTTTTATTATTTTTCTTGAATAAATAAAAAGTCTCAATTAATAAATACAAAACTGCCAAAAATGCAATTGGTGTATAAAGTACAAATAGGAGAAGCAGTATAATAAATCTTTGTAAAATATGTTTCAGTATTTCTGGGTTATCTTCTTTCATTTTTTTATTATTTAAATTAATAAGTAAACTAATCCCAAGCTTCAAAAAGTATTTCGACACCCTTTAAACCTTTGTATGTAATTTTTGTTATAGAAATTGCTTCTAGTGAAGTTATAAATGACAATTGTTTGCCATCATAACTATAATTTGTTTCAGTATCGCCCGAACTTTTATGCAATTCCAAAACATCTGGCCTTGTTTTTAATACTAAAAAATAACCTTCTTCGATAGTCAAATTTGGTATAAAATAATGCGAATGACCATCATAATTGCTACCCAATTCTATAATATAACTTCCGTTTTTATAAAAATATTTATTTTCATATCGTCCATCTGAAAGAGCATCATTAAACTTTCGCTTTTTAGATTTTAGTTCTTGAAAATTTTTATTAAAAAATGCATCTGATAGTTCAAAATCGGGTTTTAGTTTAGATAAATAACCATCAAAAACATAACCAATTTCGCCCGATTCTGTTTTTACTTTAACCCAAAACCCTTTAATTTTAAAACCTCTAAAATTATAACTTTCATTTGATTGCTCGTCCTGTTTTATAGGCGCAATTTCTTGAACGGAGAAGGGATTTTTTTTTAAGTTATCATCAATAACAATTAGTTTATTTGCAAATGATACATAAGTTATAACCGCGCAATTGCTGTTTGGTGCAAATCGTAAATTAATGGTTGCATTTTTCCAGACGTATAAAATGTCGCCTTTTTTGTATTCGCCAATGGCAAAAAGTTGGGTTGATACAAATAGTAAAAGTAGTACTGTTTTCATAATTATATTTTATGCCCCAAAAAGTCGACTTCCAGGATTCATAGTATCATAAACCAAAAATAGTATTATTAGGATTACTCCAAGACCAATTATTACTGCGTTTATAATTAAATTGATGATATTTATTTTTCTTGCTTTTCGTAAGGTTTCCAAAGAATTTTCGGTTCCAATCAAATATTTATTGCTTAGTTTTTGTTTTTTAGATTGTATCAAAAACAATAAAACAAGGCTTGCAAAAACACCAATTCCAGTTGTAAATGTTAAAATAATTGTTGCAAATGATAAGTAATAATATAGTTTTGGTGTTTCCATTTTTTAGAATTTATTTTAAATTATTATTTTTTCGAGATTTTTTATACCTTTTTATTTGAGATTTTGTTCGCATTTTTCCTTGAAATAAAAAAGTATGCGTTTCGATTAATTTATCATCGCTAGTATAGTTTGTTTCATAATATTCGACCATTGTGAGTTTTCCTTTAATCCATTTGTAGGTTTCGGCACCGTGATTGTTTGCGCCATTTCGCCAAGCTGCATAAACTATTTTTGTTTTAGAATTTACTTCTGGTTGTGTTAAATTAGACATTGTTTCATTGTAAACAAATTGCTTGGTTTTTGGATTAAAAATATAGTAATTATTACCAAAATTAGGTCCAGCACCGCCATCGTGACTAAAAACTACTAAATCTTTAAATCCATCAAAATTTACATCATCAAAATCTAAAACACTTGTTGTATCGCTAACAAAACCTGCATTTTTTATTACTTGAATTAATCGGTCTTTGTCATAGATTTTTATCCCTGAAATAATTCCTGATTGATTCCAACCTTGAGTTTCATCGAATAAACTATATTTTGCTTTTAGTATTAATCCGTTTTGAGTGATTGATTTTGTTTGACCATCAGTCAAATCATCGATAAAAATTTTGCCCGAAATTACTTCGCCATCAGTAGAAATATGATCGCCAATATACCATTCATCGGTTTCCTTGGTAACTGCAATAAAGTCGCCTTGATTCAAAAATTTATTGCTTTTATCATCACAATAAAACTGTAAACTAT
>JAYVBR010000500.1:0-5468 GCA_043750395.1 Bacteroidota bacterium
GAAGAATCATTTTGCAGTTTTCGCCACTGTATATGTAATTTATTAAATCGTCAAGCAAACTTCCAGTTTCATACATTTTATTATCATTGCTTTGATCAGAAATCATTGAGGCTTCATCGACAATAAAAATCGTATTTTTATGTTTGTTAGGTTGGCGAATAAAATTGACTCCGCCTCCACCCGATACTTTTGGATTATATATTTTTTTATGGATTGTAAATGCAGGTTTCTGGGAATAATTGGCAATTACTTTAGCAGCACGCCCCGTTGGTGCCAACAAAACATATTTTTTATTGATTTCGATTAAATTGTTAACGATTGTCGAAATTACAGTTGTTTTTCCTGTTCCTGCATAGCCTTTTAGTACAAAAATAGAATCATTAGAGTAATCTGTAATAAAAGTTGCTACTTTCTGAAAAAAAATATCTTGTTTTAAAGTGGGTTGAAACGGAAATTTTCGGATTAATAAACTATAAAATTCTGCAGAAATCATTTTGATTTTATTTACTGCAAAGTAATGCTAAAAATTGCAATGATAACAACAATAACAAATTTGATGTGAATTTTTATTTGAATTTCTAAATCGTAAAATAAATTTCTAAAAAAATAATGATTAATAATATTAATAAACTTGGTTATGTTTATAATAATGATGGTATTTCAAACTCTTTATTTCATTGAAATAAAACTTCTATTTGACATTTCGACGAGAGGAGAAATCTCATAAATCGAGCAACTAATGAGATTTCTTTTATCATCGAACCCGAGCTTGACACGAGCCTGAGTGCGAACTGGCGAAGCAAATTGCGAACTGGCGAAGCAATGAAAAATAAATAACCAAATTATAAAAATTCACAACTTTCTTAAACATAACCATAAACTTTTAAAAAAATATTATATGCGATAAAATTAAATTTTATTATTTTTACCAAAAAAAAATGCAAATTTTCTCACGTAATTCAATGCTTACAAAGGCAATATTGGTCGCTATTATTATTCTAATAATCAAAAATTTTATATTTAAAAATCTATCAATTTATGGTCAAGATTTTCACGATTTAATCGAATTGTCCGATATTACAATAGTATTTACAGGTGCTTTTTTTGTATTCGGATTATTACTGGCAGCAACAATGTCAGACTTTAAAGAAAGTGAAAAAATCCCTGGCGAAATTGCATCTAATCTCGAAGCCATTAAAGATTGGATTTATTTAGCTTTTAAAGCACCAAGAGCAGGAAATTCGGATTTGTGTAATGAAGATTTGGATAAAAATTACCTACGAAACGAATTAATAAAAATTACCGAAGGAATTATTTCTTGGATTTATAGCAAAGAAAAAGATTCGAATATTATTTTTCCATTGATTCGAAATTCTAACGAAATTGCCTATTATTTTGCTGAACGTGGTGTTGATAAAGAAGCCATAAAAGGCATTCAGGAAAACACAAATGCTATGCGAAAACAATTGACTCGTGCTTATACTATTTCTAGAAATAAATTCATAAAACCAGCCTACACATTACTAAAAAGTATTTTTATAATTGTTACTTCATTGCTATTGGTAACCAAATTCAAATCGCCAACAGCAGATTATTTAGTAACCGGAATAATAACTTTTTTATTCGGATATTTATACCTTTTAATTGTTGGTTTAGATGATCCGTTTGATGTAACCAATGGAAAAACCGATGTAGATTTAAAGCCAATTGACCGTTTAAAACAACGATTACAATCAGATTTTTTGGTGTAAAATATTAATTTGAATAAAAATGAACATATTATACGGAGTTCCAGGCGAAGGAATGGGTCACGCAACCCGAAGCAAAGTTGTGATTGATTATTTATTACAAAACCATAACGTTCAAGTGGTTTCTAGTTCAAGAGCATATCAGTTTTTGAATAAAAATTTCCCAAATCGGGTTCACGAAATCGAAGGAATGCATTTTGCTTTCAAGGGTTCTGAAGTTTCGAAAAGAGGTACTTTTTTATTGAATCTAAAAAATGCTCCAAAGTTATTATTTCAAAATTTTAGCGAATATTTGCATCTAAAAAAAGATTTTAAAGTCGAATTAGTGATTAGTGATTTTGAAACTTTTACGACTTTATTTGCCAAAAGACACAATTTGCCACTCATTAGCATTGACAATATGCAAGTTATTGATAGATGTAATTTAGATATTAAAATCCCGTCTGATGAAAAGAAAAATTATACTATTTCTAAATCGATTATTAAGATAAAAGTACCAAGAGCAGACCATTATTTTATAACCAGTTTTTTTGATGCTGTTATCGAAAAACAAAATACAACGTTAGTTCCACCAATTGTTCGAAAGTCAATAATTGATGCAAAAATTCAAAACGACCAACATATTTTAATGTATCAAACTTCGAGTACGCAAAACGATGTGGCGACAATTTTACATCAAATTCCGAATCAAATTTTCTATGTTTATGGTTTTAATAAAGATGTTATTGATAAAAATGTGATTTTCAAATCGTTTAGCGAAGACGGTTTTGTTGCTGATTTAGCCACGGCAAAAGCAGTTATTGCCAATGGTGGTTTTTCGTTTATTTCCGAAGCTGTTTATTTAAAAAAACCAGTATTTTCATTTCCGTTAAAAAATCAATTCGAGCAATTTGTCAATGCAGCTTATATTAATAAAATGGGTTATGGTCGTCATTTCGAAGATTTTACAGCCGATAATTTAAAAGCATTTATGTTTGATTTATTTAAGTTCTCAGAAAATTTACTACAGTATAATCAGGCTGGAAATGAAGTTTTGTTTGGATTGCTTGATGAAAAATTAATAGAATATAAATTTTAAATTTTAATTTTAAATTTTAATTGAACTTTTGAAATTGAAATTGATTTTCAAATTGCAACTGAAATTGAAATTGATTTTCGTAAGTTTGCAACAATGATAAATATCGAAAATATTACTGACAAAGTTTACAAAAAACTGGCTATTCAAGTAGCCACAAATGGTTTGAGTTTTTGTTGTTTTGATACTTTAAATAATACCGTAAAAACTATCAAAACATTGCAATTTAACACTTTTGATACTTCTATAAAAACCGAAGATTTATTTGCAAACGCATTCAAAGAAAACAAAGAATTAATCGAAAAATATGACGAAATTGTAGTAATTCACAACAACAATCTTTCGACGTTTGTACCAACGGCACTTTTTGATGAAGAATATTTGGGCAGTTATTTGCAATACAACACCAAGGTTTTCGAAACCGATTTTTTCGCATTTGATGCAATCGAAAAATACGACATGAACAATGTTTTTATTCCATACATAAATATTAATAACTTTTTTATAGATCAATTTGGATCTTTCAATTACAAACACGCCAATAGTATTTTAGTCGAAAAATTATTGGATTTATCTAAAAATAATGACGAAAAGAAAATGTTTGTTCATATCAGTAATTCTCATTTTGAGATAATTGTGGTTCAGAATCAAAAATTATTATTGTTCAACACGTTCGATTATAAAACGCCCGAAGATTTTATTTATTATATACTTTTTACGGCAGAACAATTGAATCTAAACCCAGAAAATTTTAAGTTAGAATTAATTGGAAACATTCAAGAAAACGACCAATATTATAAAATTGCTTACAAATACATTCGCAATGTTTCGCTAATTGATGTGAACGATTTGCGTTGGAATAATTATTTTACAGAAGCCGAAAACCGCCAACATTTTATACTTTTTAACTCGTGAGAATCATTTCTGGAAAATACAAAGGCCGCCGAATTTCGCCACCAAAAAACTTGCCAGTTCGCCCAACGACTGATATGAGCAAAGAAGCATTGTTTAATGTTCTCAACAATCATTTTGACTTCGAAGGTCTAAAAATATTAGATTTATTCTCAGGAACAGGCAATATTAGTTACGAATTTGCCTCACGAGGAAGCGATAATATTACAAGTGTCGATGGCGATTTTGGTTGTGTAAAATTTATAAAAGAAACCGCAACCGAATTCGATTTTAATATAGCAGCTATAAAAAGCGATGTTTTTGCATTTATCGAAAAATGCAAATCGAGTTATGACATTATTTTTGCCGATCCGCCGTATGCTTTAGACCAAAAAACATTCGATAAAATTGTAATTTCTATCTTCGAAAAAGAACTTTTGCATGAAGACGGAATGATGATTATAGAACATTCGAAATATACCAAACTCGACCATTTGATAAATTTTTCTTTCAAGAAAGTGTATGGTGGATCGATATTTTCATTCTTCGAAATTGAAAATCTTGAAGACGAAGAAACAACTTTGGAAGATGATGAAAACGAAAGTTAAAAATTAATTCAAAATCTTCTTACTTTTTCTTATCAAATATAATTAAACCTAAACTATAATTTAAAATTGGAATTAAATAAGTATTTTTAGTTCCATTAAATCCTAAACCAACCCCAAAATTAAAATCATTATTAAATCTTCTACTATTTCTATTCCAACCGTAAACAATACCAGTAAGAAGTGTGTTGTAATAAATATAATTATCTAAATTCGAGCCAGCAAATGGCTTACTCCCGATAACTGCACAAAAAGCAAAATAATTAGCAGAATTGTTTTTAATGTCTTTCCGCTTTTTAAATCTTCTTTCAAAATTATAATAATATCTCAATTGTTCATCAATATTTACATTAAATCCAGTAGTTGAACCTAACAAATTATCATATTTCCAAAAGAAACCTAATGAAACCTCAGAATGTAGCGACATTTTATCACTCAAACCATATTCATAAACAAAACCTGGTGCAAAAAAATTTATTTTATAAAGTTTTTTCTTGACTCCAATACTATCTTGTCCAAACATTCCAATTGAAAAAACACACAAAAAAACAATAATAATTTTCTTCATATTTATAATTTAAAAAAAAGCAGACCTATAAGCCGGGTTCTGTTCTCGTCCCAAAAGACAAGACCTTATCATTTATCTAGCCTTGCAATTGCTCGCAAGATCAATCTTTCTACCCTTCGGCAACGAACGAGACGCTCTTAACTACCAATATACTTGAAATTTCACCGCATAGAGTTTACCTGGTTTCACTACAGCATTACCTGTACATACTTTCTGTTGCACTTGTCCTCGTCTGGTTCCTAAAAACGAGACTGACGGGCGTTACCCGCTATGCTTCTCTGTGGTGTCCGGACTTTCCTTTCCGATAAAATCGAAACGATAAGGCGGTCTGCGTTTGCAAAAGTAGTTTTTTTTGGAGCTAATCCCGCTATTCGCTTCAATCTTTTTTATCTCGTTCCAAAAAACGAGATAAAAAAGGATTTTCACTACTATCGGGGCTATTGCATCAGCATTCAAAACAAATTTTTATTAAAAAAACATCAAAAAAAGATAATAAAAAAAATACCTAACAGGTTTTCAAAACCTGTTAGGATAATAAAATTTTTTTGGTGTACAAATATATGATTTGAAATTTTATTATC
>JAYVBR010000501.1:0-5468 GCA_043750395.1 Bacteroidota bacterium
TGTTGGGGTAACACGAGGCATTTTATGGCAAGAATATAAAACCAAGCATCCAACAGGGTTAATGTACAGTCGTTTTTGCGAACAATATGCTCAATACAGCAAGAAATCAGAGGGTTATATGCCTACTTGCCACAAGGCTGGCGAAAAGATGTTTATTGATTATGCTGGAAAAAAGCTTCATATTATAGACAAAGAAACAGGCGAAATCAAGCCCGTGGAGGTTTTTGTAGCCACTCTTGGTGCTAGCCAATATACTTATTTAGAAGCATCGTTTACCCAGCAAATACCTGATTTTATAAACAGTGTTCAAAACACATTGCACTATTTTGGGGGAGTTCCAGCTTGTATTGTTCCCGATAATTTAAAATCGGCTGTAACCAAATCCAATAAATATGAACCTTTTATAAACGAACAATTTGCAGGTTTTGCAACCCATTATGACACCTCAATAATGCCTGCTCGTGCCTTGAAACCCAAAGATAAATCCTTGGTAGAAGCAGCCGTAAATATTGCTTATACAAGAATTTATGCAGCCCTTCGCAATACTGAGTTTTTTAATCTTCAAGATCTTAATAATGCTATCAAAAAATTATTAGACAGCTATAATAAAATTCCTTTTCAGAAAAAAAGTCATAGTCGAACCGATTTATTTGAAGCCATAGAAAAGGAAGCCTTAAAACCTTTACCAACCGATAAATATGAATTAAAAACCTATAAAACAGCAACGGTTCAAAAAAATTGTCACGTATATTTTGCCCAAGACAAGAATTATTATAGTGTTCCAAACGCCTGTATTGGCAAAAAAGTAAAGATGATTCTGTGCCAGAATACGGTCGAAATTTATCACAATCACAACCGAATTGCCTTGCATATCCGGAGTCGAAAACCCCATGCCTATCAGACCCAAAAAGAACACATGCCTGCAAGTCACACTTATAACAATGGTTGGAATCCAGAATATTTTATGACTTGGGCAAGTAATATAGGAACATCAACCACAGCATGTATCGAGAAGATTTTAAACCAAAAACAATATCCCGAACAAAACTATAAAAGCTGTGTTGGGGTGTTGAGTTTGGCATCTAAAACAACCAAAGAACGATTAGAAAATGCTTGCAAAAGAGCACTATTGTATGACGCTATTGGTTATAATCCAATCAAAAACATTTTAGAAAAAGGACTAGACAAGCAAGCCCAAGAGACTGACTTATTTGCTAAAACACCTATTGATCACGATAATATTCGGGGCGCTCAATATTACAGATAACCAAAATAACGTTTTAAAAATCAACACCTTATGAACACAAATGCCACCATCGAAAAGATGCAAAAAATGCGATTACTTGGAATGAAACGAGCCTATGAATCATCGTTTGAAACCCGAAACCAAAACACGTTTACCAACGATGAGTTCGTTGGATGGCTCATTGAATCGGAAGAAAACCAGCGCAACAACAGCCGATGCGAAAGATTAATCAAAAATGCTCGTTTTCATTATCAAGCTTCTATTGAAGAGATTATCTATACTGCCGATAGAGAATTAGACCGAAATTTACTGACCAGATTATCGGATAGTTCTTTTTTGGACCGACACGAAAACGTTATTATAACAGGATGTACAGGAACAGGTAAAAGTTTTTTGGCTACTGCCTTGGGCTATCAAAGTTGCGTAAAAGGCTATAAAGTTTTGTACTACAATCTAGGAAAACTCTTTGCCAAATTAATGATTGCCAAAGCCGACGGGTCTTATATGAGAGAATTGGCCAAGATAGAAAATTGTGATTTATTGATTATCGACGACTTTGGACTGCAAGCAATAAACAACGAAAAGCAACTTGTTTTGATGGATTTAATTGAAGACAGACATCATAAAAAATCAACTATTTTTTGTTCGCAATTACCAGTAAAAAACTGGTATGATTTAATCGAACAGAAAACAATTGCCGATGCTATTTTGGACAGAATAATACACTCAGCAATACGTTTTGAACTTAAAGGTGAATCGATGAGAAAAAAAATGAAAAACAACTAATAAAATTATCTAATTTTACAATAAAAAATCAAATCAAAAACTGTTCACTTTGATCAGGAAATGGGTGTACAGTTTTACTGGAATAGGCAGTAAATAGAGATAGTCCTATACTAAATCCTAATGCATTAATTTCTGCGTGAGCAGTTCGGTATCTGTCGCCTTTGTCTCCCCATAAATCATTGGATGATGTAAATCCTGCTAATTTTGGAATACCTGCACTTATAAAGCCCGTAGTTTGTGAAAATTCGCCAGAAGTATATACTGTTTGCCCTTCGTGCCAAACTCCAAGAAAACTTTCTTCCCAACCTTTTCTGGTTTCCCAGCCTTGATAATCGCCATAGCTTTTTGTGAAATACGTTGCTCCCCAATTTTCTCTATAAGCATAAGGAAAAGATTTTGGAACCCCAACCGAAACATCAAATCCAATACCATTTTGATGTGTTCCAAAGTTCAAATCTACTTTAAATGCAATTGGCGAAATATATTTTTGTATTTCATATCCTACATCTGTAAAAAATAATAATCCAAAAAGCAGCTCCCCAGTAGGATCAGTATACATAAGCGGATTGTTCAACACATACCCATATCGGTTATAATTCTGCGTATTACTAGTGTTTTATTTTTTAACTTGTTCTACCTAAAGCCCTGTATAAACTATCTCATAATTCAAAGCCTTTAACTGCTCTAACGTTAAATCATACCTTTTGTCATACAAACCTTGGTCTTTTATCGCTTGCCAAGTGTTGTTGTCTAACGTTGACTTTTTGTAGATGAAAATTGTTAGCAATCGTCCATCTTTGAAAAAATCTTCAAAGGTTGCATCTGCTTTGAAACTACCAATTAAAATTTTGTCACTCTCTTCAGGTTTTCTATATAATATTTCGTTAAGATTAATGCTAACAGTATAGTAAATCTCAACACTCGAAGAATTTATGATTTTAAAGTTTAAATCAGGTGATTTTTCTTTTGGTTCAACTGGCAGAATACAACTCTTGATTAAAAAACCAGCTATTATGATGAGTATTATTTTTAGATTTTTCATTATTTTTTCTTTTTAGTAAATAAACTTAAGGTTAATGTTGGAATAGGAAATACTGGTGCTATAATATCCCAAACACTAAATCGTGCTCCTGAAGTTTGATATCTTTTTTGATCAAAAATTTCAGTTCTTGGATTCCTGTATGTAGTTCTTCCCCCGTTACTAAAAGCATTATAATTAAAATGATTTTCAGAACCTTCAAAGTATCCATCAGCACCACTGCCATACCGTTCGTCAAAATATTTTCCACCCATTCGGCTAGCTTGTACCTCAAACCATCGAGATTTTCTGTTTTTTATACAGTTAGATTAATTGCCATCGTAAGTAATTTGATAATTTACAGCTTTCATCTCCTCTAAATTAAAACTATACCGCTTGTCATACAAATTATTATCTCTAATTTGTTGCCAAGTATTATTCTCTAATGTTGATTTTTTAAAAACTAAAATCCAAAGTTTAACCCCGTCTTGAAAAGGTCTTTCGGTTAAAGCAAAACTCCATTTTTTCCCTTTTTCGGTTACCCTACTGGGTGGGTCTGGGAAATTATTAGGTTCAATTGCATCATTTTGATTTCTGTTTCTTGACTCTATGTAAATATCTTCACCAGAAAGATTCGTTAATTCAAAAGAATTTATAAAGGGGTTGTCTGGTTCAGGGCAACCTTGTAAAAAGAGACAGACAATTGAAACTATTATAATTTTTAAAATTTTCATAATCTTTATTTTTTAATTTTTGAGATACCTAAACTTAATGCACTTACAAAAGGACTTACGGGAACAATAATATCCCAAATACTAAATCTTGCACCTGAAGTTTGATGACCCTTTTGTTGATTTACAGGAACAAGAGCTCCATTTGTGTATTTTGCTGGATATAAAAGATATCTTGGATTGTCATACGGTGTTATACCACCTTTTTTATAAGATGTATAATCAAAATAATTTGCAGACCCTTGTACATACCCCGCTGCACCACTACCATATTTGTCATCAAAGTGTTTTCCACCCATACGGCTGGCTTGTACCTCAAACCATCGTGATTCGTGTTCATTGCCACCAAGTCCAGCTGCACTTAAAATACTTGTAGTTGCAACTACAGGTATATAAAGAGGACCAAGCCATTGCCCTTGAATATAATGTCCATATTCGTGTACAAATAAATGATCTTTCCAGTCGGCTTTAAATCCTTTTGGACCATTAATATAACCACCCATCGAAAACGCACCATCTCCATCTCTATTAGTTTCAATGGCTGTAGCACCGTCAAGATAGGTTACACCTTCTACATTTCCTGCCCAATTGTAACCGTGAGAAATTAAATTACCTACAAATGTTTGTCCTAATCCCCAAGTAAATCGATTAAGAATTTGACCAAAGTTACCTTGTAACAATCCTTTGTCTATATTCCAAGCCATATTTGTTTTTTGATAATCGTAATTATGGACATTTACGCCGTGGGTAAAAACATTAACAACGGTTTCAACAACTGCTGTAACAATGCTCCACCAGAACTCGCCTGTTGGATCTGTATAGGCTAAAGGATTGTTCAAAACATAACCGTACCGATTATAGTTCTGTGTATTATAAGGCTCTTGCAAGTTATTATCAGGTTGCAAGAAACGGTGCAATCGTGGGTCGTACAGTCGCCCATTCATATTTATTAACTTGAAACTTTGCAAATGCTCGTGACCTGTGTAACCTCTGTCAATGAACGTTAATCGTGTTAGTGCAACTCCTGCGCCATTCTGCACTTTGGCAATGTCGCCCCAAGCATCGAATAGTCGTTTTTCGACCACGTCGCCCAAACTGTTCGATATGGCTAAGATAGTACCTAAATGGTCACGGTGCAAATAAAATAGACTCGAACTTGCATTGTTAACTTGTCTGTCAAGTGCTGGGATTGGAATTAAAAAAAACTACACCTTTTTTATAATTGATGTAGCTTTTAATTCGTGTTTGCTCTCGTGTTTGGGCACGGAAAACATTTCCGCGCTATCTGTGTAAAATTAAAAACTTTAGAATTCTAAAGACATATCTGCGCAATCGGGCTATCCTTGCGAAAATAAAAACTTTAGAATTTTAATAACATATCTGCGCGATCGGGTTTTTACTTTAGTTTTTTATTTTAAACTCATTTGAATAAATAATCTTTTCATTGATTTCATTTATAGAATTACCATAAAATACAAATATTCTATATTTTTCAAAATTTTTCATTCTTTGCCTAAAAAAAATATTTTTTACTTTTATGTTAAATGTTTTTAATTCTAGCGTTTTTAATGTTAAAAATTCACTCTTATATACTTCTTTTGGATGATTTAAGTCAAACAACATTGTACCCCATTTAAAATTATTGTCAAAATATTCTAGACCAATTTTATAAAAAATTTTATTGTTT
>JAYVBR010000502.1:0-2345 GCA_043750395.1 Bacteroidota bacterium
CAATTCCAATTTCTGGCGGCGTTGCAACCGAAGTCACTTCTACAAAAGAATTGTTGAACGACAAAAACATTTCGCCCAATGGCAAATACCTGTTATATAATGAAGAAGTAAAAATCGATAAAGTTCACGGAAAAGATTTTTATCCAGAACTCGATAAATCGAATGTTCAAATTTATAATGGACTCGATTATCGCCACTGGGACACTTGGAATGAAGGAAAATTTAACCACGTTTTTTATAAAGAAAATAAAGAAAATAAAGAAAATGCAACTGGAATTGACATACTTGGTTTAGAAAATTTCGATTCACCTCAAAAACCATTTGGTGGTGATGAAGATTATATTTGGTCGCCAGACAGCAAATCTATATTATATGTTTGCAAGAAAAAAGCAGGAACGCAATATGCAATTTCGACCAATACCAATATATATGAGTATAATCTAGAAACTAAAAAAACCATAAATCGAACCGAATTTAATTTTGGTTATGATATGAATCATGCGTTTTCGCCACAAGGATATTTGTCTTATTTGCAAATGAAACGTGACGGTTACGAAGCCGATAAAAATGATATAATTGTCGATTTTAAAGGAATAAAATTGAATTTAACAGCTGCTTGGGACGGAACTGTTGATAGTTTTTTATGGAATCAAGATGGTAAAAAAATCTATTTAGTGGCTCCAATCGACGGAACAAAACAGCTTTTTGAAATTGATTTTAACGATATGACAAAAATCGCTTCGAAAGTAAAACAAATCACAAACGGCGATTTCGATGTCTCGGATATTATTGCAATTTCTGGAAATAATATTCTTGTAACCAGAACCGATATGAATCACGCAGCCGAGATTTATTCATTTGCCTTGAGCGAAAAAAAATGGACACAAATTTCGAATATTAATACTGAAACCTATTCAAAACTAACTTTATCTAAAACCGAAAAAAGATATGTAACAACAACCGACGGAAAAAATATGTTGGTTTGGGTCATTTATCCACCGAATTTTGATGCTACTAAAAAATATCCTACTTTGTTGTTTTGCCAAGGTGGACCACAATCGCCATTGACTCAAAGTTATTCTTTTCGATGGAATTTTTCGCTAATGGCTTCGCAAGGATATGTGGTTGTTGCTCCGAATCGCCGAGGAATGGCGGGTCACGGTGTGGCTTGGAACGAGCAAATTTCTAAAGATTGGGGCGGACAAGTTATGAAAGATTATTTGTCAGCAATTGATGCTGTTTCTAAAGAGAAATATGTAGACAAGTCGCGTTTAGGTTGTGTTGGTGCGAGTTATGGTGGCTATTCAGTGTTTTATTTGGCTGGAATTCACAACAACCGTTTCAAGAGTTTTATTGCTCACGATGGGGTTTTTAACACACAAAGTATGTTTGGCACAACCGAAGAAGTTTTCTTTAACAACTGGGATTTTGGTGGTGCTTATTGGGAAAAATCAAATAAAATTGCTCAAAAAACTTACACGACTTTCAATCCTGCAAATTTTGTCGAGAAATGGAATACTCCAATTTTGATAATTCAGGGCGGCAACGATTTTAGGGTTCCAATTGGTCAATCGCAAGAAGCATTTCAGGCCGCGCAATTGCGTGGAGTTAAATCTAGATTTCTATATTTTCCTGAAGAAAATCATTGGGTTTTGAAACCTCAAAATGCACAAGTTTGGCAAAAAGAATTTTACAAATGGTTAAAAGAAACTTTATAGAAATTAAATATTAGATTTTAAAATTTAATTTTTAGATTAAAACACCAATTATTATTTCTTAATGATTATCGGGACAAAAACATAATAGAATTTGAGTTAATAGATTTTGTTTTCTAGACTGAAAGTATTCAAAATTGAAAAAGTAACGTTAACCGCAAATTCGCAAATTAAAGACTACCAAAGCGGAAGATAATTAGCGAATTTGCGGTGAATGATTTTAAAACCTGAAAAAGAAGTGCCTAAAGTGGATAGTTTTAACTGTTTTTGAGATCAAATATTTGAAGTGAAATTCGTTAAACTAAATAGTTTTATATATCAAAAGTAAACATCCATAATAATAAACATATTTAATAAAAAAATCCCAAATAAAATTAAATTTACTTGGGATTTATTTTTTAAAAGAAAATATTATGCTTCGAACGGAAGTATAGAAACGTAAGATTTGTTTTCTCCTTTTTTCTGGAACTTAACAACTCCGTCAACTCTAGCGTGTAAAGTGTGATCTTTACCCATATAGACGTTTGCACCAGCGTTATGTTTAGAACCTCTTTGTCTGATGATAATGTTACCAGCAATAGCAGCTTGTCCACCAAAAATCTTAACACCTAAACGTTTTGATTCTGATTC
>JAYVBR010000503.1:0-2340 GCA_043750395.1 Bacteroidota bacterium
GATGCACATCGTGAAACAACAAAATTCCTTTTCGCCAAAGCAACATTAAAGTAATTTGTCTGTCGGCTACTTCTTGAGCATTTATTTTTGCGCTCCAATCTTGCGAATCGATATTCCAAAGAATTACTTTGGCTTTTTTTGCTGTTAAATAATCCATCATTGGCTTGTTTCGTTGGGCATAAGGCGGTCTAAAGTCGACCATTCGAGGGTTGCCATTTTTGTTAAATATTTTATTAATTAAATCATTGGTGTAATCTAAAGATTCTTTCCATTCGCTGTATATTTGATGAGAAATGTGAGTTTTGCCGTGAGAAAGCACTAAATTATTACCGTACAAATCAGTTAGTTTTTTACTAGAAGTTGTTTTAAATCGTGTGTTTAAATTATTACCGAGTACAAAAAACATTACCGAAAGTTTATAATCAGCTAGCGTTTTTATTAAATTATCTGTTGTACCGTTTTCTGGAGTTGGTCCATCATCAAAAGTCAACAAGAAGTTTTTCTGGGCAAAATTATGACCATCAATTTCGTTTATAGACAAAGGCAATATTTCGCTTGTTAGTCTTGGATTCAGTGCGGCAAGTCTCAATTGCTCATTTATATAATTAGTATAAAAAACCAATGCAGACTCGTACCACTTAGCGACATTAATTGGAATAAGTTTTTCTAATTCCAATGTAGACAATGTTTCCCAGGAGCTATTTTTCTTTATTGAAATAATATCTTTCAGAGATTCGTCGGATAGGTTTTTAAAATTGGCAATAATCCTAATTTTTGTGGCTTCTTTCCATAATTTTACAGATTCCGAGTTAGGTTTTTTTGTATTTATTTTTTCTGAAAGTGTTGCGTTAGAAAGCACATTGTACTGGTTAAGTACCGATATAAAAACAAGCATTTCGCATTTAGAAGCAACATCAAAACTTTTGCTAGATTCCATTTTATAGGGCCACAATGACCTATCTGCTTTGGCAATTATTCCTGGTTCAAATGCAGATGTAAGTAAAGGATATAAAATAAAAATCAAAATTTTTAATGAAAAGATTCGCATCATAATTATCTTATTTTAGCAGAAACTCTCGCAATTCCTTTGTCATACGTTGGGTTATTATTGTTTTGTTTCGCCAACTTATAATTTTCTAGCGCTTGGTCCCATTTTTGTTTTTTCTCATATATTTTGGCAATATTATAAAACGAACTTGCCTTTATGATATTAGTTTTTTCGCCACTTGCAAATTCAATTGCTTTTCTATTTGCCCACAAAGCTTCTGCTTCTCTATTCAATTTTTGAAAAGCAAGTCCCAAATTGCTATAGATTTGTCCGTCTCTAGGGTTCATTTCTATCGCATCTTGATAAATAATTATGGCTGATTCTAAATTTCCATTATGATATTCATCTTCTCCTTTTTTATTTATTTTTACAGATTCTTCTATGTCTATTGCTGAAACCGAACTATTTTGATTGGAATCAAATCTGTAGTTTCGTAAAATAGCACTCACGCCTTCCCAAGTTGTGGCGTTTTTAAAATCGCCTACATCTACAAGATTTCCAGTTTCATCGATTGTAAATGGAATCCAGATATTGCCTTTTTGACCAGTTGGCATTTTGTAAGTTTTTATTAATGTATTTCCAACATACACAAATACTTTGGCACTACTGATATTTGATAAATTAGAATTGTCAGCTAAATCTCTATCAGAAAAATCGTGAACCGCATAGACATATTTTTTTCCAGCAATTTTTTTAGTAATCGTAATAGTTTCTGGTCCATAACTATCAGTATCATCTACATCTAAATTGGTCATCGAAGCATCTTTTTTATAATAACAAATGTAACCACCGGGGTATGATAGGTGAGAGTCAATATCTAGTGGAGAATTGCCCCAACTTAACACAATCCTTAATCCATCAAGTTCTTGCATAACTGGGCTAATTGCGTAGGTTAATCCTCCACAAGCACATTTCGAAACTAATGTAGAATAGCCTTCTTTTTTAATAATAATTGTTAAATTGGGGTCGTCTTTATATTCTGATGGAATATTTACTTTTCCAGATTGATTGGTATAAACAGGAACAGAAGTTTCTCCGTTTTTCTGAAAAATAACTTGCGCATTTGCAATTGTTTTGTCTTTAACTATTGCACTTAGAACTAAAATTTCATTAGATGTTTGTGCCGATAAAATTAAAGTAAAGAAACATAGTGCTGCTATAAAAATATTTTTTTTCATATTTTGATTATTATTTAGGAGATATTTATAAGATTATATAACGTTGTTTTTTCTAAACAAATATACATTTTAAAACAGTTTAACATAAATAGTACGTATAATTTTTTTTGAATG
>JAYVBR010000504.1:0-2335 GCA_043750395.1 Bacteroidota bacterium
TCTGAACTAAATTTTCTGTTTACTTTTGACATAATTCCTAAAGCTATGATTATAAAATTGATTTTAATTTTATCCCCAATTCATTAGGGGGTTAATACAGTAATGCCACAAGCAACCTTCAAAACACGAAAAGTCAGAAAAAATGAACGACAGAATGGAAATTGAAACATATTGTCCTAAAAGCCGAACAGATTGGAGACAATGGTTGGAAGAAAACCATCAGTCCAAACAATATGTTTGGCTTGTCTATTACACCAAAAAATCTAACATTCCTTCATTAAGTTGGACTGAAGCCGTTGATGAAGCACTTTGCTTTGGTTGGATTGACAGTACAAAAAAAACAATTGACGATTTTTCGTTTATGCAGTATTTTTGCAAACGCAAACCTAACAGCAATTGGTCAAAAATCAACAAAGAAAAAGTTAAGCAACTCATTGACAACGGGCAAATGACTAAAGCGGGTTACGAAAGTATTGAAACTGCAAAACAAAACGAATCGTGGATAATTTTGGACGAAATTGAAGAACTGATAATTCCGAACGACTTAGAAAAAGCGTTTACAAAGCACAAAGGTTCAAAGGACTATTTTCTAAGTTTGAGTAAATCGGCAAGAAAAATAATATTAGGTTGGATTGTCCTTGCCAAACGACAAGAAACTCGACAAAAACGCATTGACGAAGTTGTAGAAAGTGCAGAGCAGCATCTTAAACCGAAACACTTGCGATAGCCCCGCTGGTCGGGAATTGTAATCCCGACCATAGAGCAACGGATTTGAAATCCGAAAACAAAAAAGGTTTGGATTACAAATCCAAACCAGCAGGCCATTTATTTACCTTTGAACACGAACAAATGATAAAGCAAGTATGAGCAACTATAAAAATGAAATTTTAGACAAAATTTGTTATACCGAACTTGTTTATGGAAGAATTAATAAGAAATTAAAAATTGAACTTTCAAAAAACAAAATTGAAGAAATGATTTTTGGAATTATCAAGGAAACAGACGAAGCCGAATTTCAAAAGACAGGAAAAAATATTTACATTACAAACAACGAAAAAAATATTATGCTGACAATTAATTCCTATACAAACAGAATAATTACAGCAGACAAATTGAACAAAAAAACAACGAACCGCTAACAGGGGTTTTGCAAAAAAGCGGGTTCAGTGCTGAATTGAACATTTGGAATTCTAATAAACATTTGTGCTAAAACGAACATTTGTGCTTCTAATTCCACTTCTTCGCAAAGCCCCAAACCGTTAGCTACAATTTTATCGGCAGACCGCCATGACAAAATGCTTTAATTAAAATTAAAACAATAATTCAGACCTCTTAAGATACAGAGATGAATAAATAAACAACAATGACTTTTAAATATTTATCATTTAGTATTTCGATAGCAGTTATTTCTTGGATTGTGGGTATGACAATAAATGCAATTTTAAGAAAGACAGAATTTTACAAGAATAAATTATCCAGCCTAAACTTTTTAAAGAGTGAAAAAATGAACAAAACCATAGGAATTGGATTGTTTAAGTGGATTGTAAAAAATACCTTTTTTAAGTTCTTCAATCAAAAACTTAAATTGAAAAATAAAATTGAAAAGACTGACCTGAGTAAACTACGTAAAGAAATGACAATTTCAGAAATAGACCATTTAGTCGGGTTTGCTTTTGTAACTATTTTTGCTTTAGTTAAATTCTATAATCTTAAATACTTATTTGGTTCGACAATTATGACATTTAATGTGCTGTTGAACTTGTATCCATCATTATTACAGCAAGAAAATAAAAGGCGAATTGACAAACTAATAGCAAAACTGTAGCTAACATGGTTCGCAAAATGCAAAAGAGCCACACGATTTTTTATTTTTAAATTTTAGTATGTGGCACATTAGCATTTTGCTCCAACGCACAAAAACAGTTTTCCATAGACACTTATGTAATTCAAAATCTTTACAACAGAAAAAAAAGAAAACAATAGAAACAAATTCGTTACTTTGGACACTAAAAATTCATAAACATGAAAGAAAAACTAAATAAAGATGTTGAGCGTGTGCAATCACACTTGCAAGACCATTTGGCTGCCATTGTGCAATCTTCTGATGATGCCATTATCAGTAAATCCATGGATGGGATTATTATTTACTGGAATGTAGGAGCTGAACGGATATTCGATTTCCAAAGAAATAGTCAAACAATATAAAAAATAACATAAATACTACCCTAAAATTTATAAGCTATGAAAAAGGAAATTATTCAAGATTCTCAAGAATCACAAGGACAAATGTTACTTCAAGCACTTTTTGCAATAAAAAATGGTAATTTTTCTTCCA
>JAYVBR010000505.1:0-5438 GCA_043750395.1 Bacteroidota bacterium
AAATATTTTTTGAATGAATTTTTAAATCTGTAACCAATCAATATTTTTTCGAAACTAAATTTATTTCCTTTTGCATCAACAGAATCACGATATTGCTTGGATTCTCTTCGGATTTGTAATTTTTCTTTCTTGAAATAGTTTTCGGTTTCTTCGTCAGTTAATGGAATTGGACGATTAATTTTCCAATAATCAGCATCTTTCTTGTTCGCATCTTTCTCGAAAGTTACTATTTCTTTGCTGAAAGTATTTTTTTCGAAACTGTCTTTAAAATCATAATTCGAAAAAACATAATTAAAATTCCCAATATATTTTATACCGAAAGCACCAAAAATAAAATTGAGGCTTTGTGAATTTTTAGCCCAAATTTTACTTTTTGAATTATAATTAAAATTTTGTTTTAAAGTTATCGTTTCAATAAACTCATTGTTCATTCGATAACCTTTTATATCTAAATCTAAAGCATAAATTGCCCAAGAATCTTCAACAATGTAAATATATCCTTCGAAAACAGGCTCTTTATCGCGACGCGGAATGATTTTTATTTTATTAATTAGTTGGTTGTTATCATCAAAAAAAGAACTTTCGAGTTTGTATTTGTAATAATTAAATGCGTTGGTGGCAATAGGCGAAATCAAGCTAACATTGAGTTTTATATCATTATCATAAAAATTAAAATAAGTATTTCTTGCCGTGTTATAACTAAAACCATTACTGTTTCCTGCTACTTTCGAAGCAATAATAATTTCTTTTAAATCGCTAGGTTTTTGGTACGTCAATTTAGAAACTGTTTCAGATAAATAAACCGTTCCAGAACCAGTAGAATCAAGACTTGAAGCAGTTTCTTCGTCTAAATTAATTTTTTGACCCATTATTTTTTTGGGAAGGTTTTTGAGTTTTAGCAAACCTTTAGAATAAAAATCTGCAGTATATTTCGATGTTTTATCCGAATTTTCTTTTCTGTTTGCAATTGCATTTTTGATTATTGCAATGGCTGGATTGTCTTTTTTGTTGACAACAACTTCGTTAAGCGTAAAATTTTCTTCTGCTAAACTTACATTCAATTCAAACGGAAATTGTTCAATATTGATACTTTCTTTTTTAGTTTTATAGCCCAAATATTGAAAAACAACTACATAATTTCCGTTTTTTCGTATGTTTAATTCGTATTTCCCCTTTTCGTTAGATGTTGAACTGTTGTAAGTATTCTCGACAAAAATATTTACAAATGGCAAGTCATTTCCTTTATCATCAACGATTTTTCCTTTTATTTGTGCGAAATTGATATTAGAAAATAAAAGAATAACTACTACTATTAGAACTTTTTTCATACTAGATGTTTATTGTATAGACGCAATTTAAGAAAGAAAAGTTGCATCTTAATATTATTTATTTTTAGCGGTAAAATAAATTTTTGACACAGAGAGTCACAGAAAAAAAATAGATTCACAGAGTTTCTAATTTGGTTTGTTAGAATATAGTAAAACAAAACCTCTTTTTTTTCTGTGACTCTCTGTGTCAAAAAACTACATTTTAAATCTTTTTATTCCGTTTTTCAATAATTTAACATTAAAATTTATTAATAATCCAGTGGAATATTCGCCAAATTTTAAGTAAGTCAAAATTTGAGCAAAATGAACATCTTTAAATTCTTCAATGTGTTTTACTTCAATTACCAACTTATTTTCGACAATTAAATCTATTCTATATGCTTTTTCAAGAGTAATTTCTTTGTAGTCAATTGGCAACACTTTTTCTTTTTCAACAAAAAGCCCACTTTTTTCAATTTCATACATCAAACATTGTTGATAAGCCGATTCGAGTAATCCTGGACCAAGATGACGGTGCACCTCGATAGCAAATCCAATTACTTTTGATGTTAATTCATTCATTTCCATATAAATTCATTTTAATTAGTTATGAACTTTTAAATTAAAAAAAACCTCTGTGAATCTCTTTTTTCTCAGCGAATCTCTATGTCAAGTAAATTAGTTTAAAAAAGCCAACAATCCCAATTCATAACTCTGCATTCCAAAACCTACAATCAAACCTTTTGCATTTGCAGAAATAAAAGATTGATGGCGAAAATCTTCACGAGCAAAAGTATTCGAAATATGAACCTCGACAACTGCTGTAGAAATTGCTTTGACTGCATCGCCAATACCAACCGAAGTATGCGTATATGCTGCTGCATTGAGAACTATTCCATCATAATCAAACCCAACTTCTTGCAATTTCGAAATCAGTTCGCCTTCAATATTACTTTGAAAATACTCTAATTTGACATTTGAATATTTAGTTTTTAGAGTTTCAAAATAAGATTCAAAAGTTTCATTTCCGTATATACTAGGTTCACGCTTGCCCAGAAGATTTAAGTTTGGTCCATTGATAATAATGATTTTCATAAATAATGATTTTCAGTAAAAATAAAAAACCGTTCTTAAAACAAGAACGGTTTTTGAAATTTTTATGATTTTATTTTTAAAACAAAATCCCGAGTGACAATTGCAAAACCGAATTCTTGA
This sequence comes from Bacteroidota bacterium, assembly GCA_043750395.1. Classification (GTDB taxonomy): domain Bacteria; phylum Bacteroidota; class Bacteroidia; order Flavobacteriales; family Flavobacteriaceae; genus Flavobacterium. The sequence goes on from JAYVBR010000505.1 coordinate 2,523, forward strand.
TTTTAGAATCACTTCTTACTTCGGTCAACCCTAATCCATATCTTGCCTGCGCAAAAAGGTTTTCGGTAATTTTTAAACCTAAACCTGCATTTGCTGTAAAATCAAAAGTATTTGACTTATTAGCATTGAATTTTTCTTTTTCACTTAATAAAAATCCGGCTTGCGGACCAAGTTCCAGCATTAAACTATTAGATAAATTAATTTTAAGCATTATCGGAATTGTGATGTAACCTAACTCATTCTTGAAATCTTCGGTTGCAGTTTTATAAGTTGCGCCTTGAGTCGAATAGAGCAATTCGGGTTGAAAAGCCAAACCTTTGGTCAAATTAATTTCTGCAACCAATCCGGCGTGATAATTAGTTATGGCATTGGTTTTTATTTCAGAGCCTGTTACATTGGCATAATTTAATCCAGCCTTGACGCCAAATTTTATGGATTGTGCTTGAATAAAAGTACTGAAAAATAGTAATAAATAAATTTTTAAAAATTTCATAATAGATTGATTTGTTGATTGATAACTGTAAAACGTAAAATTCTGATAATTATTATATGCAAGAGCGTTAGAAAAATATTTTTACAGGTGTTTCAAAGTTTTTATGCCTAAAATTATCGTTTATTTGTAAAATGAATAATTGGCAAGGTTATATTAAATCATTTCAATCTTATTTGCGAATCGAACGTGGTTTGTCTAAAAACACAATCGAAAACTATTCTTTTGATTTAGAACGATTATGCCTTTTTTTAAACGAAAATAATATTGAAGTTTCGCCAATAAAAATAACCGATGAAACCGTTCAACAATTTATTTATTCGGTTTCAAGTCAAGTAAATGCTCGTTCTCAAGCTAGAATAATTTCTGGATTAAAAAGTTTTTTTTCTTATTTAATATTCGAAGATTATCGAAATGACAATCCTCTAGAACTAATAGAATCTCCAAAAGCTGGTCGAAAATTGCCCGATACTTTGTCTGTAGAAGAAATAGATAATTTAATTAATGCCATCGATTTATCGACCAATGAAGGCGAACGTAATCGTGCGATATTGGAGACGCTTTATGGTTGTGGCTTGCGTGTCTCCGAATTGGTAGAACTTAAAATCTCTGATTTATTTTTCGAAGAAGGTTTTGTCAAAATTACAGGTAAGGGCAACAAACAACGATTTGTTCCAGTCGGTGAACTTACTCAAAAGTTTGTTCAAATCTATACAAATAATAATCGAGTTCATCTAAACATTCAAAAAGGTCACGAAGATACTTTATTTCTAAATCGTCGTGGAAAAAAATTAACCCGTGCAATGATTTTTACGATTATTAAAGATTTATCTATAAAAATCGAATTGAATAAAGCAATTTCTCCTCACACTTTTCGACACTCATTTGCTACTCATTTGTTAGAAAACGGTGCCGATTTGCGCTCCATTCAATTAATGTTGGGACACGAATCAATAACAACTACCGAAATATATGTCCATCTTGATAGATCACATTTGTCAAAAGTTATTAATAATTTCCACCCAAGAAAGTAACTTCATCGACGATATATGCTTTTAAGCGATGTTTTGTTAATATATTTCTAAATTTTAATATTTTTAGATTGAATTGTATTTTCTTTGTACCATACTTTTTAGATTAGTTGATGAAAGATTTTAATCCAAATACTGATGAAATAGAGTTTTTAAATAAGATTGTTTCTTATGATAAGGATTTATTTTTTCAATTCACTAAACATCCAACAGGAATTTTTTCTTGCGATTATTTGAGTGAATCGGTACTCGATTTTTATGAATTATCTGCAATAGAAATTAAATTAAAACCAAGCATAGTTCTCAAAGAAAGAATTCATTTAAAAGACCAAGAAAGTTTTAGTCTTTCGTTAAATGATTCAATACTCAATTTAAAATGCTGGGAATATGAATACCGCATAGATCTGCCAAAAAAAGGTTTAATTTGGGTAAAAGTCAAAGCCAATATAGAGACTTTAACTTCTGGTGAAGTAAATATTTTTGGGAAAATTACCGATATTACAGAGTTTAAACATCAAGAAGCCAATCATAAAATATCCGAAGCAAGAAATCAATTTGCCAATATGGCATCGAGCGTTGGCGTTTGGGATTGGGATTTAGTAACTAATAAAGTTTTTTATTCTGATGAGTCTTTAAAAATTTTAGAAATCGAAAATGAAAGCCAAGATATTATTGATAATCCTGAAAATTGGGACGATCAAGTGCATCCAGACGATCGTGAAGCATATTTTGGAAATATAAAACTACATTTTCAACAGAAAATTCCGTATTACGAAACTTATCACAGAATTTTGTGCAAAGGAAAATACAAATGGATTTTAGATCGAGGAAAAGTAATACTTAGAGACGAAATTGGAAATCCACTTCGAATTGTTGGAACACATACAGATGTTAGTTTACAAAAACAAGAGGAAGAAAACTTAAGAGAAACTTTGAACTTGGTAAACAAACAAAAAAACAAATTATTGAACTTTGCTCATATTGTTTCTCATAATCTTAGAACACACACAGGTAATTTAGGTTCATTAATCGAAATGAAAAATTCGGGTTTGTTCGAACCAGAAGAGGCGTTTGATCATATTAAAACTGTTTCTAACGATTTGTCAAGCACTTTGGATAATTTAATCGAATTAGTTGATTTAGAAACAAATGAGAATATTATAAAATCTAACTTAAAAGTAAATGATTTTTTACAAAAAACGTTAAATATTTTGATTGACGATTTTAATAAAAACGAAATTAGAATCTTTAATAAAGTACCAGCCTCTTTTTCAGTAAATTTTATAGTGGCTTACTTAGAAAGTATTTTATTGAATTTAACGACCAATGCAATTAAATATTCTAATCCCAAAGTAAAATCTTCTATTCATTTTTATACCGAAACTTCAGATGATT
>JAYVBR010000506.1:0-5435 GCA_043750395.1 Bacteroidota bacterium
AATTGTGCGATAAAAATTTCCTCAAAAAAAATTTTCATTATTAGTTATTTCTTTAAGGAATTTTAATTTGAAGTGGTTTAAACTTTTTTGATTCAAGCGAAAAATTAAGATTTTTGTTTCAGATTTTGGATTTTTTTTATTGGATAGCATCGCTATCGAATAAAAAAAATCTGAAAGATGGGGCAAAAAGACAATTTTGCGTCCAATTGAAAAAAGTTTAAACCACTTAATTATCCGTTTAATGAAAATTAGACGGATTTTTTTTTATTTTTTGATTGAATAATAATGATACATTTTACAATTTATACAGAACCAAATTTTTTTGGTAAATCCTAATTTAATATTAGAACGAAAAGTAAAAAATACTTTACAATTATATATAAATAAATTTAGGATTTTATTAAAAAAGTTAGGTTCTGAAATAGAATAAAGTAGATTTTTACAATCTCAAATAGATTTTGTTCATTTCGACGATAGGAGAAATCACATTAGTTGCTCACGTTATGAGATTTCTCCTATCGTCGAAACCGAGCCTGACACGAGACCGAAAGTGCGACTGGCGAAGCAATTACAAAAAAAAGGTAATATTTCAATAAAAATCTAGGTTTTAAAGATCAAAATTATTCTATAATATAACCAAAAGTTATAATGTCAAATTAGTTAGTTTTTTTTTATTATTTTTTATTATTTTTTATTAATAATAATTTTTCGCAAACATTTTTATTATTTCTAATTAAATTTATAGTTATGTTTGTTCGTAAATCTCGTCCTTTTTTATTAAGGTGATATTTAGAGTCAAAGTGAAAATCATTTGAAAAAGTCAAATCTGTGGGTGAGTTTAATATCTCGATTTTTAAATTTTTTTCTAAGTCTTGATTTAATTTATTTATCTGAATTTTATTTTTTAAATATTCACTTTTCAGGAAAGTTGGATATAAAAAAAATACAGAAACATTTTTGGTTTTTGCTATTTCGTTAAACTGATTAATTTTATCAATTCCATTCCAATATTTATAAATCAAAGAAGGAATACTGGGCGATTTAAAAATAGAACTTTGACCAAGATGACCTAAAAAGTCTCCATTTTTATTAAATAATTTACTTAAATAAATAAGTTTATTTTGGTTGTTGTCTGCCGTACTTTTAAAAGTAAATAATTTCATGTCTGTTCTTGTTCGATCAAAATGCGCTGCAATATCAGATTTAAAATTTGATTCGAAGTATTTGTTTGCTTCAGGATAAAGTTCAGCAATTTGCGACTTTAGTTCGTAATTACCTTCTGTATCTAAAAAATATTCGGGAGATAAAAAAACCACATCTCCATAAACAATTGAGTTTTCCAATTCTTTTAATACAAAATCTAAACCCAAACCCGCATGAAGTCCCAAATTAACTACTGGAATCGAAAACTCATCTTCAATTTTTTCACTATTTAAACCAAAAACTAAATTAGAACCACCAGCAAACAATATTTTGGAATTATTAATCTTTTTTATTTGATCATGTTTATGAATGATTGCACTTAAAAAATTATTTTCTACGAGTCGCGTTCTTTTGCAGACTGATGCAATAAGAAAATATATAGTTATTAAAACAAACAAAAAACCACACGATAATAATAAAAATTTTTTCATCTTTTAAGTTTTCATTTTTTGAAACTGAAAATATAAATCATTGTTTATCTCCATTAGAAATAAAATAAATGGTTATGTTTTAGAATAATGTTTGTATTTCAAACTCTTTATTTAATTATAATAAACCTTCTATTTGTTATTTCGAGGACAGGAGTAACCACAAAAATCGAGCAACTGATGTGATTTTTCCTATCGTCGAACCCGAGCCTGAGTGCGAACTGGCTAAGCAATGACAAAATGATATCGAAATTATGAAATACAATAACTTTTAAAATGTAACCAAAAAAATTAAGAAAAGCAAAAAAAAATTAAACATTAAGTTGTATGTTTTTAGGTGTAAAATTAGCAGTTTTTATAAAAATTTAAATTTTAATTGAAGCCCTAAATAAAATAGAAAATTAATTTCCAGAATTAAAGCTCAAAATGTAAACTAATAAAAGCAAAAACTATTGACATATTAATTTCTTTAATCTATTTGCTTTCAGGGGTTTTCTTCAATAACTTCAATAAAACTGGGAAAGTAGTAAGCAATATTATCCCGATTACAATAAATTCTATATAATGTTTCAAATCTATATTGAACTTTTCTAAGAATAGTTTATGCAAATAATGTCCTGCGAAAACCATTGTAAACGCCCAAATAAAAGAGCCTAAAATATTATAAAACATAAATTTCTTTTTGTCCATTGCGACAAGTCCAGCGACAACTGGAGCAAAAGTTCTTAATATTGGCAAAAACCTAGCAAAAACGATTGCTTTACTTCCATATTTATCAAAAAAATCTTTCGATTGATGCAAATATTTTTGTTTAAAAAACATATTATCTTCGCGTTTGTACAAATATTTTCCGCTTTTGGCTCCAAACCAGTAACCAGTAATGTTACCTAAAATTGCCATTATTGCAATCAATGTTGCTAACAACGTAACATTTAAAAAATCGTTATTTGTCGAACATTGAATCATTAATGTTTCACTGTAAATTCCTGCAAGAAATAACAAACTATCGCCTGGAAGAAAAAATCCTGCCAGCAAACCAGTTTCAGAAAAAACTATAAAAAGGACTACAAACAAACCGATTTTGAATCCTGCAAGTTCTAGTAAAATATAAAATTCTGGGTTAAAAATTTGTTTCCAGTCAAAATTATTCATAATGTTTTTTGTTTCAAGCCGTGAAAATAGTTATTTTATATCGTATTGTCAGAATTTTATTTTCATTTAATACAAAAATAACATTTTTTTGAAAATTATTTCCTTTCATATTGGCAACAAGTATGCAAAGAAGTATATACTTCATCGCTAGCTTTCTGTCCATCGTTGTCGTGACCAACTTTTGCAATAGCTTTTTGAATGGTTTCGATATTGGTTTTTTCTTCATTAAATACCAGTTTTAAAGCCCCAGAATCAACATTCCAAGTAGCCGATTTTACACCAGAAACTTTAAACGATGCTTTTTCAATTCGTTTTTTGCACATTTCGCAATTGCCGCCAACATGAAACTCGACTTTTGCGTTCTTATTTTTCTTAATTTCTTGTGAATACGAACTAAATCCGAAGAAAGAAATTAATAATATTAAAATTAAATTTTTCATTTTTATTGAAGTTGATTTTTGAAATTGAAATTGATTTTTGAAATTGAAATTGAAATTGAATTTATTGTACCTTAAATCTTAATCCAGCATAAAACATTTGTCCAAAAATAGGTTGATAAACAATTGATGCGTCAAAATTTGAGCCAAAAGGATTATCGGTACCAAGAATTGCTTTGTCTTGTCTAGTATTTGTTATGTTTTCTCCACCAAAATAAATTTCGAATGTTTTAGAAAAAACCAAAGTTGCTTGCAGATTTATGGTCGAAAATGCACTTGAAAATTCAGGGAATCTGTCTTTTGCAGGATTCGAAGCCGTAAAAGGCAATCGCTGGCTGCCAATCCAATTTATTGTTGCATCTAATTTCCAGTTTTCGCCTTCATCGCTCAAGCAAGATTCATATTCTAAGTTACCAAAAAAACGATGTTTTGCTTGCATCGGATTTTCGAAATTTCCTGATAAATAATCTGTCGAAACATCATAATATTTATAGGCTGAACGAAGATTAAAATGTTTTTTTATCGCATAATTAAATTCTAATTGCATACTGTTTGCAACCGATTTACCATCAAGATTATAAAAAAGTGCTTTTTGTGGCGAAGCATACAAATCGACAACCGCCTGATTCTGAAAATCTGTTCTATAAAAATCAAATGAAATTTCTGCTTTTTTCTCAAAAATTAAGAAATTTTGAGTAAAACTAATTCCATAATTCCAAGCAATTTCTGGATTTAAACCATAAGCATATTTTGAATTATTGGCATTTAATATTTTCCCAGATTCATCTAATAAAGTCATAACTCTTGAACTCGCAAAAAGGTGTTGGTTTTCGGCATAAATATTAGCCGTTCTTTTGCCACGACCAGCCGAAAATCTGAACACCGATTTTTCGAATGGATTGTACCTAAAATGAATTCTAGGTGTAAAAAAAACGCCCAATTTATTATGATAATCTATTCGTCCGCCAAGCGAATAACTCATTTTATCTGAATTATCGAAATTATATTCAAAAAATGCACCCGCAGAATAATCAATTCTTCCAACATCTTTTCGATTTACAAATTCTTCATATTTATCATAAGCAAAATTCAATCCTGTCGAAAATTTATTATTCGTATTGTTAATAATTGAGTTTAAAATCAAGTTCGAATAATAGCTTTTTTGGGTAATATCATAAGTGTTCAAACCAAAATATGATTTTTGGTTGTGTGTGTTAAAAGCATTTTGAAAACCAATACTTTGGTAGGGCATATCTTTAAAAACATATCCAATTTTCGAGGCAACATCAAATCGATATGTGTTGATTTCTGAACCCCAATGATTGGTTGTCAATTTATCAATATCTGGATTAAACATAACATCTCCAGTTTGTTTTTCGTCTTTTAAATATTTAAAATTCAGAAAACTTACCCAGCCCGATTCGGCATTTGCATACTGCCAACGATTAGTGAAATTGACTTGTTTGGCTAATGGCGAATCTAAAAATTCATCGTCATTCATATCGAGTTTAGAAATTCTAGTGTTGCCGTGAAAAAGGAAACTTGTTGCCAATTTGGGCGAAAATTTGTGATTTGCGTGTGCATTTATTTCGTATCTCGAATCGGTTGATGCATAAGTATTTAGAAAAAATCTATTGTCTTTTAATGGTTTTATTAATTCGGTATTTATTTGTCCCGAAATGCTTTCAAAACCGTTGACTACGCTACCTGCGCCTTTGGTTAATTGAATGCTTTCGACCCAAGTTCCTGGCGTAAACGACAAGCCATAAGTTTGAGATGCACCACGAACTAATGGCAAATTTTCTTCGGTAATCATTAAGTAAGGACTTGTTAAACCTAGCATTTTTATTTGCTTGGTTCCTGTTAAAGCATCAGAAAAACTCACATCGATTGAAGGGTTGGTTTCGAAACTTTCGGCCAAATTGCAACAAGCAGCTTTAAGTAATTCTTTGCTGGTTAAAACCGTTGTATTGGTTGTTAATTTAAGAGATTTTTGTATTTTTTTGCGTTCGGCTTCTACTTTTACTGTTTTTAAAGTATCTTGAGAATAGCTATTGAATGCAATCAAAAATACAAAAAATAAGAATGTATTTTTCATTAGGTATTTGATTTTAGTTATTGAAGTGGTTTAAACTTTTTTGATTGAAGCGAAAAATTAAGATTTTTGTTTCAGATTTTGGATTTTTTTTATTGGATAGCATCGCTATCGAATAAA
>JAYVBR010000507.1:0-2317 GCA_043750395.1 Bacteroidota bacterium
CGGCATATTTATTCAAGCCAGAAAATTTGCAAGAATTAATAAGCACGCCTGATGTAACTATGGTAAGATTAGTAATTTCATACAACGATAATAAAATAAATTTTAGTGCGGTTGGAGTAAATACTGTTGGCACAGAATTGGTAACTTTTCCGTCGGTAGTTTTTATTGATAAAGATTTAGATAGTAATTTGTTGGAATTAAAAAATTCATTGTCAACAATAACTTCTTCAAATTCTGTTTTAAGCAGTCACATTTTAAAATCAAATTTGGCTTATGACTACATTCAAAAATGGCAAAAAGCATTGAATGACGGTGCAAAACTAAATGAATTAACATCCTTTAAAAATGATAGAATACATCATTTTAGCATAAAAAAAGAAGTGATTCAAGATTTAATTAATGTTCAAAATGTATCTAATATTGGATTGTTTGTAGGTGTAAATCCAGAAAATAAAATTACAACAGTATTAGGCGGGTTAAATTCAAACAATAAAATTATAATTCCAATTTCGTCTGGGAATTTTTCAACTAGAACGGGTGTTATTTATGATTTTGCCCTTAAATGTCCAGATATTTGCGATTTTAACAATTAAAAGATAAAAAAAAACTTGGAAAAATTATTAGTATATATTGGATATTTAATTTTACTAATTAATTTTATAGTATTTGTAAGCAAATTCAATAAATATGGAAATGCTTACAAATATTTTTGTTATTATTTATTCACAATTATTATTATTCAGTCATTAGCAAGAATTTTGGTTTTTTATAAATTTCAAAACCTTGTAATATCTCATTTTTATTTTATTTTACAACTTGTAACTTTATCTCGTGTCTATTTGGTTTTAATTTCAAATGCGAAACAAAAGAAATTAATAAATCTACTAATTCTATTTTGCTTGATTTCATTAAGCACCCAATATCTTTTAAATCCTGCTTTAGTAAATACTTTTAACTTATTTGAAATTGTAATTACTTCATTGTCATTGATTATTATCGTTTTTTTCCATTTTTATAATATGCTTACTTCTAAAAAAGAATTTTTCTTGATTGGCGTTGGCCTTATAATTTATTTATTTAGTAGTACTTTTTTATTTTTACTAATGCATTATAATGTACTAAATCAGTCACCACTACTAAATATTATTTATCCAATAAACAGTGTTTTAGTGATTATTTACCAATTATTAATTTTTGCAGAATGGAAAATTAATTATTCTAAATCGATATTATGAAAAGTAATTTAAATTTCGAAAATGATTTGCAAATTGTAATAATTTATACTGTAATAATTTTTATTACTTTGTGCATATTGTTAATTTCATTCTTTTATTTCTCTAGAAAAAAAATCATCGAAAAAGAACTCGAAAAGCGTGATTTAGAAATTGCTTATCAAAAAGATTTATTAAAATCGGTTATTATTACCCAAGAAGAGGAACGAAAACGCATAGCGCAAGATTTGCACGACGATATTAGTTCGAAATTAAATATTGTTTCGTTAAACTCGCAGTTGCTAAAAACTCCAAATTTATCTGAGGCAGAAATAAAAGAAATTTCTGATAATATTATTAATCTAACTAAAAAAGCACTTGACAATTCCCGAAGAATTGCCCACGATTTATTGCCACCAGTTTTAGAAAAGTTCGGACTCGAAGCTGGAATAAAAGAATTGTGCCTTGAAATTTCGACTACCAAATCGGTTAAAATTGATTTTGTAAACAATATAAAATTCGATTTCTCGGATAATGACAAACATTTGCACGTTTTTAGGATTTTGCAAGAACTAATTAACAATTCAATCCGACACGGGAACGCCAAAAATATTTCGATATTTATGTTTGAGAAAGAGGCAATAAAAACCTGCAAATACAATGACGATGGAAAAGGTTTCGAAATTAGCAATCCAAAAAACAAAAAAGGTTTAGGAATGAAAAACATTCAATCAAGAATTAATTTCTTGAACGGAAAACTAAAAATTAAATCTGAAATTAATAAAGGAAGTGAGTTTTTGCTTAGTTTTTGATAATTGTTATATTAATTCGACTGAATCTCACGCAACGTAAGCACACAAAAATTGTCAGTATTGTTTTGTCATTCCGAAGGAATCTCAATTAACGTGAGCAAACAAAATGCAATTCATATAAATTGCTAAAGTTGGTTGAGATTCCTTCGGAATCGAGCCTGAGTGCGACTGGCGAAGCAATGACAAAAAACAAAAAAATAGTAAAAAAATGCAAAAAATAAAAATACTTCTTGCCGACGACGAATTGTTATTCCGAAAAGGAATAGCTTTTTTATTAGAACGAGAACAAAACAT
>JAYVBR010000508.1:0-12367 GCA_043750395.1 Bacteroidota bacterium
CACAGAGTTTCACATAGATTTTAAATCAGAAATCTACAATCTGCTATCTCAATTTATCTTTTAGAAATTTTGTTATTGTTTATTTGTCTTTGCATTGTGCATTTGAAACGAGAATCTTGTGGATCATAACTTCTCAATTTTTCGTGTTTGGTTTTTCGACCTTGCACTCTTGCGCGCCACAATCTGAAACTCGATGCTTTCATTTCTGTTCGCATTAAGTTGATTACTTCTTGTTCTTTAAGTCCAAATTGCATTAAAATTGCATCGAAGGTAGTTCTATCTTCCCAAGCCATTTCGATTACTCGGTCTTTTTCTAAATCGGTTAATTCTTTTTTTTCTAAAGTCATTTGATATTGTAATTGATATTGATATTGCAATTGTTATTGAAGATTTAATCAGAATCGCCAACATTTGCCATCGTGTGCATTCCTAAAATTCGTAATCCTTCGGCTTTAACAACTGGATTTTTTTTCATTGCCCAAAGAAAATCGCTTGCGAACTTTCTAGTTTTTTCCATATTTACAATTGGACTTGGATAATCTACTCCGATTTCAAAATTGTTGAATTTCTGATCTAAAAAGGTCATTTTATAAGGTTCATGAACAAATTGAGCTGGAACATTTGCCAATTCTGGAACCCATTTCATTATAAATTCTCCATTTGGATCGTGTTCAATACTATTTTTTATTGGGTTGTAAATCCGTAACATATTAATTCCAGTTTCGCCAGCCTGCATTTGCAATTGCGGATAGTGAATTCCGGGTTCGAAATCTAAAAACATTTGCGATAAATGTTTGGTGCATTCTTGCCAAGGTTGCCACAAATTATGTGTAAAAAATGACACGACCATTGCACGCATTCTAAAGTTTAAATAGCCAGTTTCGTTTAGACAGCGCATACAGGCATCGACCAATGGATAACCAGTTTGACCTGTTTGCCAAGCCAGAATATATTTTGGATTTATTTTTTTCTTTAATGTATGGAATCCTTTGTTGACACTTTCGAATTCCATTATTTCTTCCATTTCGAATTTTTGAATAAAATGGGCTTGCCAAGTCAATCTCGAAACGAAGGAATCTATTTGTTTTTTGTCTTTGCAAGTCAATCGAAATTCTGCAGTTTTTTGCAAAACTTGTCTTGACGAAACACAACCCCAAGCAATATATGGTGATAATCGGCTACAACTTTTTCTTGCTAATAATGGTTTCGAAATATGATAACTATAAGAATGATAACGTTCTGTGAAAAACGTTCCCAGATATTTTCCAGCCATTGTCGAACCACCTTTTTGGAAAATTTTATCTGGAAATGTTTCTAAACTTTTAAGTTCAAATGATTTTTCTAAATATTCAATTTCATCAGTTTTTAAAAAACTTTCTGAATTTGGATTGAAAATAAACTGTTCGGAATTCATATATTTTTCCCAATTCTGAACCCAATTTTTTCGACCATTTAACCCTCGGAAAATTCCGTTATTAATATTTTCTTGCCAATTTATGAAATTATTCTTGCAATATCTAGCGAATGATTTATCACGATCATAAGTAATTTTTATGCCAGTTTCTTGATGAGAATAAACATTATCTATTCTATAAACTTCTTGTAATGAATTGAAAACCGAAAGAATTTCCCCAGAAACACACAAAACTTTTGAATTGAAATTAGCCAATTGCAAATTAATATCGACTAATGATTGTTTAATGAAATTCCAATGGCGTGAACTGTAATGACTGTCGTTTTTTAATGATTTTTCGAATACATACAATAATAAGGTAGGAATGTTTGACTTTATTGCAACAGAAATTGCTTCGTTGTCGTGCAACCGAAGATCTCTTTTGAGCCATACAACATTAATATGTTTTCTATTTGTATTCATTTATTTTTCTTTTTTGTCATTTCGACGATAGGAGAAATCTTATTAGTTGCTTACGTTATGTTATTTGTGATATCGTCGAAATGACAAAATGAATCTTAATGTTTTAATTTCTTAACCACAAATCTTGAAATTTGTTTTCACCATCATAATTTTCGGCTTGCATTTTTATATTAAATTTTCTATCTCGTGGGTCATTTCCAACTCCAGAAACGTACATCCAATTGCCGTAATTGCTGTGAACGTCATAATCTATAAGCATCGATTCGAAATAGGCTGCGCCAATCCTCCAGTCGAGTAACAAGTTTTTTGAGAAATAAGAACCAACGTTTTGGCGACCGCGATTGCTCATAAAACCAGTTTTTTGCAATTCAATCATATTAGCGTTTACAAATGGTTCTTGCGTATTTCCGTTTATCCAATTATCGATTGCGGATTTATTGGTTTTCCAGTCGTAATCTTTATCCAGAATTCCACCGATTTTGAATATTTTTTGCCCATATTTCATCGAAACATATTTGAAATAATCACGCCATATTAATTCAAAAATCAACCAATAAGTTGAATCGTTTTTCTCAACTTGTTGTTCGTATTCGCAAATTTGCCAATAAATAGTTTTTGCCGAAATACAGCCATTTGCTAACCAAGGCGAAAATTTAGAACTAAAATCTGCACCAATTAAACCATTTCGTGTGATTTTGTAGGAACTTAGATTTTCTGTATCCCAAAAATAGTTTTCCATTCTTTTCAAAGCCTGATTTTCGCCACCTTTAAACGGAAATGCAGTTCTTGAATCTGAAACAAATTCTTCAAAACCTAAATCTTTTAATGTTGGAACAACTGTCTTATTTTCAATTAAATTAGAAATTGCCATTGCTTTTGCAACTGATTCGGTTCTGATTTTTGATGATTTTTCGCATTTATTTCTAAATTGTGTAAAAACATTTGGAATATCATTTATCGAAAACGGAATATCTTTTGGATGAAATAAAAATTGGTCATAAAGTGTACTAAATTCAACCGAAATATCAACTTTCGATTTTATTACATCTTCGATTTTTAGTTCGTCTTTTGTCCATTCTTCTTGAAAATAAATAGTTTTTATGTCAAATTCAGTAACTAAATTTGGAATAATTTCTTCTGGATTTTGATGATATACCAAAAGCGAGATATTCATTTTATCGAGATTCGATTTCAATTCTCGAACAGATTCGATATTGAATTTAGTTCTGAATTTTTCTGTTTTCTTGAAGTTACCATATTTCGATTGCTCGAATTGACTTGGATCAAAACAATAAACCGCAATTACTTTTTCACATTCTTTTGTTGCATTTGCTAAACTTGCATTATCTGCAACTCGCAAATCATTTCTAAACCAAACTAAACCTATTTTGTTCTTCTGCATTTTTCGCTACAATATTTTACTTCTTCCCAAACTTTTTCCCATTTTTTACGCCAATCGAATGGTCTATTGCAAACAATACACATTTTTGAGGGTAGATTTGATTTTTTTACGTTTTTCATTAATTTTTATAATTTTTTTTGTAAACCTAATCAACTTTATAATTTTCTGTGTTTTTGGCATTAATCTTATCATATAAGTTAAATTTTATATTTTTCAAATTGATTTACTACTACATTCGCTTTCAAATCGTGCATTAAATTGTATAATCCGAAGAAAGTTCGGTTCATATATATAAAATGTTTTGAGCCACGACTACCATTCATTTTTCTAAGGTTTGTATCTTTTGCAAATTTTTCGCCTAATTTTCCAATTGCTCCAAAGAATTCTTCATTTGAAAAATCGAAAGTTTTTTCTTGAAATGGCTTTGTAAATAAGGATAATAATTCATGAAACATTTCTGTGAAATATTTAACTTCGTTGGGTTTATCGTCTTTACGTAAAATTTCTAATTGAAATAATTTATCATTAAACAATTTCTGGTCGTTGATAACATTTTTATCAATTAACTCGAAATAAGGAATGTAAAAATCATTAGGTATAACTTTCATACAACCAAAATCCAATGCTACCAATTGATTTTTATCGTTAACCAAAAAATTCCCAGGATGTGGATCAGCGTGAACTTTTTTCAGAATATGAATTTGATACATATAAAAATCCCATAAAGCCTGACCAACTTTATTGGCATTTTCTGAATTTTTATTAATTGCTGTAAATTCAGACAAATGAATTCCGGTCATCCAATCCATTGTGATTATTTTTTCAGAAGAATATTTTGGATAATACTCAGGAAAAATAATGTTATCAATTTGCTTGCAAGCATTTACAACTTCTTGACTTTGTTGTAGTTCCAATAAATAATTGGTTTCTTCGACTAATTTGTCTTCGACTTCTTTAAAATATTTATCAGAATCTTTTCCTTGCAAATTGAACATACGAATTGCTATGGGTTTAACCAAAGCCAAATCACTCGAAATGCTGTTTGCAACACCCGGATATTGAATTTTTACAGCCAATTTTTTGCCGTCTTTCTTGGCCAAATGAACCTGACCAATACTTGCTGCATTGATAGAATTGGCATTGAACTCATCAAAAATTTCATAAGGTGTACTTCCAAAATTATTCTTGAAAGTCTTTAAAACCAAGGGCGCTGAAAGTGGTGGAACTGAAAATTGCGACAACGAAAATTTCTCAACATAAGCCTGTGGCAAAAAATTCTTATCCATTGAAAGCATTTGAGCGACTTTCAAAGCCGAACCTTTCAAAGATTTTAATCCGTCGTAAATGTCTTCTGCATTGTTTTCATTAAGTTTATCTCGAGTCAAATCAGAATTAATGATTTTTTCTCCGTAATATTTTATGTAATTTACTCCAATTTTTGCTCCTGTTTGCACGAGTTTGCTTGCACGTTCAATTTTAGAAGTTGGAATGTAGTCTATGGTTTTCATATAATTACTTTTTTTGCCGCTAAGGCACAAAGTTTATTTTTAAAATTAAATTTACATTTGCGACTTGGTGTCTTTGTAGTAAATTTTATTTTTTTATTTACTGTATATTTTTTCTTTGAAAATGAATTTTCCAAAATCAAGTAAACTATCTAATGGAGCAACATTCATTAATTCGAATGAAACTTTTACGGATTTTTCGATATATATATCTGTTTTTTCGAATTTTGCAGAAGTATCGTCAATCCAGAATTTCATTGTTAATAGAAACTGAAACCAGAAACTTTCGGTTGTAGTTTTTTCTTGAAATTCTTGAAAACGCTCGGTAGTTGTTCGATAATCGTCAGTAATTATTTCTGAAACATAGTTTTTAAAATGTTTACGCAAATCAGTTAAAATTGCTAAATTTTTTAATTGATTTTGATGTTGTTTTAATGTCATTACTACATAACTTCTGTTTGCAGTTAACAATTCAAAGAATGTAAAATAGAAACTTAGCATTTTTGATTTCATATCATAACCTTCGTAATCTGGATTTTTATCGAGCAAATCGATAGTTTTGGTAAAAAACATTTCGAAAATTGTTTTTTCGATTACATCTAAAGTTCCGAAAAATTCATAAAATTCTGATTCTGTAAAATCATTCTTTTTTGCAAAATGATATACATTTGTTGGCTTGGCATTGTGTTCTAAAGTATAATCCATATACATAGAAACGATTTTATCTTTTGTCAATGTTGCTTTTTTAGTTGCCATTTTATTGGTTTTTAATTTGAGTATAAAGATAAGTAATGTTTAACAAATAACAATAAAGATTAAACAAAATTTATGTTTTATTTTTAAATTAATTATTTGTAGTAAAACTAAAGTTCATTAATTTTACAAAAAATACAAAATGTCAATAAAAGATAAAATAAACCATGAAATCAAAACCGATGCAAAAACCGGATTTGGTGTTAACGCATTAAACAATGGCGGAAGGTTAATTAATAAAGATGGCAGTTCGAATCTTGAAAAGCGAGGTGTTTCTTGGTTAGACAAAATCAGTTGGTTCCATATGATGCTTTCTTTGTCGCGATGGAAATTTATTTTGGTAGTAATTTTATTTTTTATAATCGCTAATTTATTTTTCGCATTTTTATACTATATAATAGGAGTAGAACATTTAAACGGAATAACTGGGATTACTGAACTCGAAAAATTTGGTCAAGCCTATTTTTTTAGCGCACAAACATTCACGACAGTGGGCTATGGACACATCAGTCCAGTCGGATTTTTAACGAGTACAATAGCCGCAACCGAAGCTCTTTTTGGACTTTTAGCATTTGCTTTGGCAACAGGTTTGTTGTATGGTCGGTTTAGCAAACCAACGGCACATATTAAATTCTCAGAAAATGCTTTAATTGCTCCGTACCAAAATGGCCGTGCATTGATGTTGAGATTGGCTCCGTTTAAGAATACCAATTTACTAGATGCCGAAGCCAAAATTACTTTAGCACTAGTTATCGAAGAAAATGGTATCAATAAAAATCAATTTTTTCAGTTAAAACTCGAGTTCGAAAAAATTGCTGCTTTAGCAATGAGTTGGACTTTGGTGCACCCAATTGACGAGGAAAGTCCATTGTTTAAATTCACAGAAAACGATTTTAAAAATTTAAAAGGTGAAATAATTGTTTACATAAAAGCGTTTGACGAAATGTTTAGCAGTCAAGTTTCTGTTAGATCTTCTTATTCGTTTAAGGAATTTATCTACGGAGCCAAATTTCAATTAATGTACCATACAAACATAGACAACTCTAAGACTATTATGGAATTAGATAAAATTAACACGTTCGATAGAATGATTCTAGATTAGATGTTTTTTGTTTTTTTGATGGTTAAACAAAATTTAATGATTACTTTTGTTTAACTTATTTGTAAAAAAGATGAACAACGTAAAAAATGTTTTCAGTATTAAAGATCTCGAAAATCTTTCAGGTATCAAAGCGCACACCATTCGCATATGGGAAAAACGTTACGATGTTTTGCAGCCAATGCGAACAGATACCAACATTAGAACTTATGATTTGGCAAGTTTGCAAAAGCTATTGAACATAACTTTATTGCACAATTATGGTTACAAAATATCTAAAATTGCTGAGTATCCAGTTGACAAAATACCCGAAATGGTTCGCGAAATTGTTTCAGCAAAAAGTGCAAAAAGCCACGCTATAAGTGATTTTAAAATGGCTATGATGAATTTTGACCAAGCTAAATTTTTAAAAACCTATGATGATTTATTGTCAAATAAATCGTTTAAAGAAGTTTTTTACGAAGTATTTATTCCATTGATGACAGAAATTGGTTTGTTATGGCAAGCCGACACAATTACGCCAGCTCACGAGCATTTTATTACTTATTTAATAAAACAAAAGTTATTGGTAAATACCGAAAAAGTACAAATCTTAGAACCAACTAGAAATGACAAGGTTTTTGTTTTATATTTGCCTTACAACGAAATTCACGAATTAGGGTTGATGTATTTAAATTACGAAATTCTATCAAATGGTTATCGATCAATTTATCTTGGTGAAAGTGTTCCTACAGAAAGTCTAAAAGATTTGAAAAGATATTTTAACGATATAGTTTACATTTCGTATATAACTGTTGAGCCAAATAAGGAAGAAGTTAACAGTTATGTTAAGTTAATAAACGAGGAGATTATCGACGAAACAACTCAAGTTTGGTACATCGGAAAAATGACAGATTATATTGACAAATCAAAAATTAGTATAAATTCAAGAATTTTTCCATCAATTATGGAATTAGTTAACGAATTATAAAAAAGTTTTTAAATTATAATGAATAAAGAAATTTCGATTATTGGTTCAGGTTTTTCATCACTTTCTGCGGCTTGTTATTTGGCAAAAGCTGGAAATAAAGTCACAGTTTATGAAAAAAATGAAACAATTGGTGGTCGTGCAAGACAATTCAATAAAGATGGATTTACATTCGATATGGGTCCAAGTTGGTATTGGATGCCAGATGTTTTTGACAGATTCTTCGCTGATTTTGGTAAAAAAACCTCAGATTATTACGAATTAATAAAACTTTCACCAGCTTACAGGGTTTATTATGGAATTAATGATTTTATAACTATTGCTGATAATTTGTCTGAAATTGTGGCGACATTTGAATCAATAGAAAAAGGCTCGGGCAAAGTTTTACAAGAATTTATTACCGATGCAAAAAAAAATTATGAAATAGCAATTTTAGATTTGGTTTATCGTCCTGGAGTTTCGCCATTAGAATTAATTACTGTCGAAACTGCCAAAAAGGTAGGTCAGTTTTTTAGTACTATTAGCAAAGATGTTCGGAAGAAATTTACCAATCAAAGACTGATTCAGATTCTTGAATTTCCAGTTCTTTTTCTTGGTGCAAAACCATCTGACACACCATCGTTTTATAGTTTTATGAATTATGCCGATTTCGGACTGGGAACTTGGCATCCTAAAACCGGAATGTTCGATGTTGTTCGTGCGATGGAAACTTTAGCTAAAGAATTAGGTGTAGTTTTTCATACTAATTCAATTATAGAAAAAATAAATGTTGATAATAACCAAGCAAAATCAGTTGTTATTAACGGAAAAACAATTTATTCTGATGCTGTTTTAAGTGGAGCAGATTATGCACACACTGAATCTTTATTAGAACAAAATTACCGTCAATATTCTGATAAATATTGGGAAAGTCGTGTTTTTGCTCCATCTTCGTTACTATTTTATGTTGGTTTTGATAGAAAACTAGACAATATTTCTCACCACGCCTTATTTTTTGATGTTGATTTTAACCAACACGCTCGAGATATTTATAACGAACCAAAATGGCCTGATGAGCCTTTGTTCTATGCAAATTTCCCTTCTTTGACAGATAAGACTGCTGCGCCAGATGGAATGGAATCTGGTTTCTTTTTAATACCTTTAGCTATCGGAATTGAAGATACACCAGAACTAAGAAATCAATATTTTGATAAAATTATTGATAGATTTGAATCTTTAACGCAACAAAATGTTAGAAAAAATATTATCTTTACAGAGTCTTTTTGTAAGAACGAATTTATTTCAGATTACAACAGTTATAAGGGAAATGCTTATGGAATGGCAAATACGCTTTTACAAACCGCATTTTTAAGACCAAAACTGAAAAGTAGTAAGGTTAAAAACTTATATTTTACCGGACAATTGACAGTTCCAGGACCAGGAGTTCCGCCAGCATTAATTTCTGGAAAACTGGTTTCCGAATTAATTGAAAAACATATTTAAGTTTATTTATGAAATCTATTTTTGATGATGTTTCTTATGCTTGCAGTCGCAATGTAACTAAAACTTATAGTACTTCGTTTTCATCAGCTGTACGTATGTTAGGCGCTAGTATTCAGCAAGATATTTATAATATTTATGGTTTTGTTCGCTTTGCCGACGAAATCGTCGATAGTTTTCACGATTATAATAAGGTAGAACTTTTTGAAATTTTCGAAATTGATTTAGCAAATGCATTAAGAAATAAAATTAGTTTGAATCCCATTTTAAATTCTTTTCAACATACTGTAAATAAATATCAGATTCCAAATGAGTTAATCGACGCTTTTATGAAAAGTATGAAACTCGATTTGACAAAAAAAGAATACAAAACCAAGGAAGAATATAACGAATATATTTTTGGTTCAGCCGATGTTGTTGGTTTAATGTGTTTAAAAGTTTTTGTGAAAGGCAACGATCATCAATACGAAGATTTAAAAGCATCAGCAATGCGATTGGGTTCTGCGTTTCAAAAAGTGAATTTTTTAAGAGATCTAAAAGCCGATTTCGAAGGTTTGGACAGAACTTATTTTCCAGATACCGATTTGAATCAGCTTGACGAAGTATCGAAACAAAAAATTATTAACGAAATAAATGATGATTTTTTAGCCGGTTATGCAGGAATTTTAAGATTGCCTTTAGAAGCCAAACTTGGTGTTTACACCGCTTATTCGTACTATAAAAAATTATTGTATAGATTAAGCAAAACACCTTCGGCAGAAATAAAAAATACAAGAATCAGAGTTCCAGATTATCAAAAATATGGACTTTTTGCAAAATGTTATTTTAGTTATAAATTGAATATTATATAGATTTTTAGCAACACTTGAATCTCAACTGCGCTCAATGAGACAAATGTTAATATTGAAAATTTACGATTTTGTCCTTTCGAGCGCAGTCAAGGGATTTTTAATTCTAAAAATTATGTGGTTATACATTCTGGTTTTTTTCGCAACATTTTTCTTCATGGAATTTATGGCTTGGTTCAGTCATAAATATATTATGCACGGATTTTTGTGGGTTTTACACGCCGACCATCACAAAAAAGATCATGATTCTTGGTTTGAACGAAACGACGCGTTTTTTATTGTTTATGCAGTAATTAGTATGACATTTTTCTATTTATGGAAAAATGGGTATTTCGATTTGGGTTTATCAATTGGTTTAGGAATTTTTGCTTACGGTTGGGCTTATTTTATAGTTCACGATATTTTTATTCATCAACGATTTAAAATGTTCCGTAATGCTAATAATCGTTATGCAAAAGCTGTAAGAAGAACGCACAAATTGCATCATAAAGTTCAAGGAAAAGAAGAAGGAGTTAACTTTGGAATGTTAATGGTTCCGTGGGAATATTTAAAAAAATCTTAAAGCAAAAAAGTTCTAAATCCAAATAAATAATTAAACTATTGTTAATGCAATAGTTTTTTTTTAAAATAAATTCTAAAAATTATTCCCTAACGATTTTTTCAATTTTAGTTATTTTATCAGTATTAATTTTCAAGAAATAAATACCATTCGATTTATCATAAATATCAATTGTGTTGGTGCTAATAATTGTTTCCAAGATTCGACCTTGAGCATCTAATAACTCTAAAGATTTTATTTTATTATTACAATAAATATTGATTTTTGAAGTCGAAGGATTTGGGTAAACCGAAATTGCATTTTCTAAATTGAATTTTTCATTTGCCAATAGCGCACAATTTGAGGTAATTGTTGCATTTGGGTTTCCTAATTCAAATACAATTAATGATAAATTTGGGGCATCGGCACAAACAAAATTCAAATTTGGATTGTTGTTTAAAATTAATGTGTAAAAATCAACGCCGTTTTTCATATACAAACTTGTCAAATTTGGATTGTTTTGAGCCAAAAACACATTTAACTCGGCTTGATTACTGATATTTAAAGTTGTAATTAAGTTATCGCTTATGTCTAAACTTTTTAAATCTTGAAACAAATTGTTGTCAAAAGTCGAAATTTGGTTGAATGAACAATCTAAGTTTTGTAATCGCAACATAGGTAAACTTGATAAGTTAGCTATTAGATTAAGAGAACAATTGTAAACTTGTAACCAATTAAAATTTGACAAATCAACATTAGTCAAAAAATTATTTTGACAAAAAACGTTGTTATAATCAGTAGTAGAATAGTTTAAATTCAAACTTGTTAATTGATTAAAACTGCAATCTAGATTGTAAAGTTTTGTCATATTAGATTCAAAAGTAAGAGATGTCAAAATATTATTACTGCAATTTAGTGTAGATAAATTATTGAGCATATTGACATTTAAACTTGTCAATAAGTTGTTTTTGCATTCTAACAACTGTAAATTAAGTGTGTTATTTAATTCCAAAGATGAGATCAAGTTATTGTTACAATTTAATATTTTTAGATTTGGTAATAAATTAAAATTTAAACTTGAAATTTGATTTCCATTGCAATTTAAAGTTTTCAAATTCGTAAAATTGTTGATGTTTAGGCTTGTAATATTATTGTACTGGCAACTAAAAACTTCTAGATTAATAAAATTTTCTATTCCAGACAAATTATTTATTGAAGCGCCATACAAGTACAATCTTTTTATTTGTTGCGCTTCACTGACTTCAATCTCTTGGTTATTGTTAGTGTCAATTATGTCGCTAGTGCTACCTTTGGCTGTTTTAGATGCCAAAAAATTTATATTATTGGCTGATAATAACTTGTTTTTCAGTTTTAAATCTGTAAAGTTTATGACTTGAGAATTGGCTATTGATAAAACAAATAGCAACAATAAAAATATAAAATTTTTCATAATTTCTAGGTTTTAAATTCAATATAAATTTAACTAAAAAAAAACATCGAATTCAAGGTAATTTAGAATTCGATGTTTTTCGATTAGAATTCGATTTATATTTTATTGTTTAATAATTCTTTCAACTTTCGAACCATCATTAGTATTAATTTTCAAGAAATAAATTCCATTCGATTTTTCAGAAATATCAATTGTATTATTATTGCCCAGAATCGTTTCTAAAATTCGACCTTGAACATCATAAACTTCAATCGATTTAATTGAATTATTGTTATTGATATTGATTTTTGAAGAAGTCGGATTTGGGTAAACCGAAACCGAATTATCTAAAACAAAACCAGAATTACTCAAAACCGCAAATGTTGTGTTGGCTTCGTTGGTTTCGATTGGAGCGTTGTAATCAAAAAAAATATTGGCTTTATTTTTTACTGTTTCCCCAATATTTATTGT